>CAZCVS010000210.1:0-4107 GCA_964501845.1 uncultured Iamiaceae bacterium | reverse complement strand
CGGCCGACCAGATGGAGCGGTGGCACCGCAGCCACTTCGCCCGTCTCCTCCTCGACGCCCTGAACGAGGACCAGCTCGCCGTCTACCGGTCCCGCATGGACGAGCACCTCGAGGCCCTGCGCGTCGGCGATGCCTTCGTGATGCCCCAACGGGCGAGGGTCACCGTCGCCCGCAAGCCCTGACCTGACCGGGAGTGGGTCAGTCGACCGCCGCTCAGGCGGAGTTGTGACCCATTTGGGCCATGGCGTTGGAGGTGGACCGCATTGGGGTCAGTTGACCGCCGCAGGGGCGGACTTGTGACCCAAATGGATCAGGTGCCGCAGAAGGTCTGGTAGCCCTCGCCGAACTCGACGGGGGCGGGGAGCGCATAGCGGTCGAGGCCCGGGCGCTCGTCGAACGGCTGGCTGACCACGTCGACCAGGCGCTCGAACGGGCCGAGGTCGCCGGCGGTGGCCGCGGCGAGCGCCTCTTCGACCAGGTGGTTGCGAGGGATGTAGATCGGGTTGACCTGGTCCATGTCGTCGGTCACCACGGCCGCGTCGCGGCGCTCGATGGCGAGGCGGTCGGCGTACCGGGTGAGCCAGGCGTCGAGCGAGGTGCGGTCGCGGAGCTGATCGCGCACCGGGTCGGTGTCGCCCGGGACCACCGACGAGAGCGCCCGGAACGTGGCGGTGTGGTCGGAGCCCTGCTCGTGCATGGTGCGCAAGAGGTCGTCGAACAGGTCGCCGTCACCGTCCTGCTCGGTGGTCAGACCGAGCTTGGCCCGCATCCCGGTGCGCCACGCCTCGCCGAAGCCGGCAGGGAAGGCTTGGAGCCGCTCGGTGGCGATGGACACGGCTGCGTCCTGGTCCTCGTCGATGAGGGGGAGCAGGGCTTCTGCCAACCGGGCCAGGTTCCACTGCACGATGCTCGGCTGGTTGCCGAACGCGTAGCGCCCACCGTGGTCGATCGAGCTGTACACCGTGGCCGGGTCGAACGCGTCGAGGAAGGCGCAGGGGCCGTAGTCGATGGTCTCGCCCGAGATCGTGGTGTTGTCGGTGTTCATCACGCCGTGGATGAACCCGACGTGCATCCAGCTCGCCACCAGCGCGGCCTGACCGTCGAGGACCGCGTCGAACAGGGCGAGCGCGCCACCGTCGGGGGCGGGTGCATCGGGGTAGTGGCGGCGGAGCGCATGGTCGACCAGGCGCTGGAGCAGCGGGAGGTCCTGCATCGCCGCCGCGTACTGGAACGTGCCGACGCGGAGGTGGCTCGATGCGACGCGGGCGAGGACCGCTCCGGGCAGCGGGCCCTCCTCCCGGCGCACGGGCTCGCCGGTGGTCGTCACCGCCAGCGACCGCGTGGTGCGGATGCCGAGGGCGTGCATGGCGGAGCTGATCACGTGCTCCCGCAGCATCGGGCCGATCGCGGCCTTGCCGTCGCCGCCCCGGGCGAACGGCGTGCGTCCCGAGCCCTTCAGGTGGAGGTCGAGCTCATGGCCGTCGAGATCGTGCAGCTCGCCCAGCAGCAGCGCCCGCCCGTCGCCCAGGCGGGGGGAGTAGCCGCCGAACTGGTGGCCGGCGTACCCCATGGCGATCGGCTGCGAGCCGGCGACGGCGTCCATGCCCACCAGCACCCGGGCCGCCTCGGGGGTGCGCAGGTCGGCCGGGTCGAGGCCCAGCTCCTTGGCCAGCGCCTCGTCGACCACCACCACCTGCGGGTCCGGCACCTCGGCGCCCTGCCACGGCATGCCCAGCTCCGGCAGCTCGTCGGCGAACCGGTGGGTCAGCTCCAGCAGCGGGCGGTCATCAGCGGCGGAATCCACCCGTTCGACGCTATCGGCGGCCGGTCAGATCAGGACCCGGAGGCGCAGCTCGGCGGTCGCGCTGTCGCTGAGGTCCTCGGCGACGCGGACCGCCTTCTTCACCGGGAGGATGAACGTGCCCCGCTTGGTGTCAGGGAATATCGACGTCTGCCAGGTGGTCGAGCCGATCGTGACCTCGACCTTCACCGAGCCGAACCCGGCGGCGTCGGACGAGTGCCGTTCATCGATCTCGTCGGTCACCTCCTCGGGGAGCGAGAAGAAGTGCCAGGCCGCCTTGCCCGTCCACTCCCAGAGTTCCGAGGTGAACGTGTAGGTGCCTCCTGCCATCGTCAGGCGGGGCCGTTCGGGGCGTCGGGGTGGTGCTCGGCGTAGGCAGCGAGCCAGTCCTCGAGCATGGGGCCGAAGTGGGCCGGGTTGTAGATGTCCTCCTCGGAGGAGAACAGGCCGTCGCCGGCGTAGACCAGTCGGGTCCAGTTGGCGCCCTCGTAGACCTTGCCGTCGCCGGGGTCGACGAAGCGGTTCTCGACCTGGCCCACGATCCAGCCCTGCTCGGCGTCGACGGTGTACCAGTCCCACGGGAACAGCTGCATCTCCGTGAAGGGCCACTTCGTCATGGTCCTGGTGATCCAGGCCAGGACCTCCTCGCGGCCGTGGAACTCGCCGTAGAGGTGCTCGATGTAGTGGAGGTCCTCGGTGAAGCACTCGACCCACGGCCGCCAGTCGCCGGTGCGCCCCGCCTCGTTCGCGGCGTCCTGGTACTTCTGGAACGCCTCCTCGATCTCCGCTGCATCCCACGTCATGGCCGTGACAGTAGGACCCGGGTCGCCGCGGTGCTGGCAGGCGGCCTGCGATACTCGCCCCATGGCCGAACGCAACGTCCTCGGTGGCGAGCTGGAAGGGTGCGGGACCGATCCGATGACCGGGTTCTTCCGCGACGGGTGCTGCTCGACGGGTCCGCAGGACCAGGGCAGCCACACGATCTGCGCGGTGGTCACCGCGGAGTTCCTGACCCACCAGCGGTCGATCGGGAACGACCTCTCCACGCCGATGCCCGAGTACCGGTTCCCAGGACTGGTCCCCGGCGACCGGTGGTGCGTGACGGCGCGGAACTGGGCGATCGCCTACAACGACGGCGCCGCCGCCCCGGTCGTGCTGGCGTCGACCAACGAGAAGGTGCTGGAGCTCGTCCCGCTCGAAGCCCTCCAGCAGCTCGCCGTCGACGTCCCCGACACCCCTGCCGACCTTGGCGACTGACCGCACCCACCCCACCCCGAACTTCGTAGGTGAGAGCGCCCGAATGGGAGCTCTGGCACACGAAGTTCGTGGGAGTGCCGCGACTGAATGCGAACTTCGTAGGTGAGAGCGCCTGAACGGGAGCTCTGGCACACGAAGTTCGTGGAGGGGGCGAGGTGGCGTCGGTACGCTCGGGCGGCATGACCGTCGCGCTCAACCACACCGTCGTTGGCGCGGTCGATGCCCGGGTCTCCGCCCACTGGCTCGCGGAGATGCTCGGGCTGGCGGAGCCGTTCGCGTTCGGGCCGTTCTGGCAAGTGGACCTGGACAATGGCGTCTCGCTGGACTTCGCCTCGGTCGGCACCGGTGAGCGGATCGCTCCGATCCACTACGCCTTCCTCATCACCGAGGAGCGGTTCGACGACGTGTACGACCGCATCAGCACCCGCGGCTTCGAGCACTGGGCCGACCCAGGTCAGCACCGGCCCGGCGAGATCAACCACCACGATGGCGGGCGCGGGGTCTACTTCCTCAGCAACGACGGCCACTACCTCGAGGTCATCACCCGCCCCTACGGCAGCGGCAGCTGAACGCCGGGCCGCCCGCGGGTCGGGGCGGCGGCATCATGGAGCGATGACGACCACCGAGCCGGCACCGGCCGCAGCCAGCAGCGACCTGCCCCACTGGGACCTCACGCCGTTCTTCCCCTCGCTCGACTCGCGGGAGTTCCTCGGGTTGAACGAGGAGGTGGCGGCGGAGGTGGCCCGGCTCCAGCGCCGCTTCGACGAGCTCGACATCCGCGCTGGCGAGCCCATCGCCGTCACGGACGACGTGGCGGCCGCAGCCGACGAGGTGGTCGAGGCCTTCAACCGGCTGCTCACCCGCATGCGCCGGGTCGGCAGCTACCTCTACGGCCACACCACCACCGATGCGACCGACGCCGAGGCCGCAGGCGCGCTGAGCCGCTACCAGGCGAGCGTGGCGCCGTTCGGCACGCTCGACGGCCGCTTCGACGCCTGGCTGGCCCGGCTCGACCTCGACCAGCTCACCGCCCGCAGCACGGTCGCCGC
>CAZCVS010000209.1:0-6055 GCA_964501845.1 uncultured Iamiaceae bacterium | reverse complement strand
GACGCCAACACCTACGTGTTCGCCATCAGCGGCCTGGCGCTCATCGTCACCGCGATCACCGCCCCCGAGGGCATCACCGGCCTCGTCCGCTCTGCGGCCGCGCGCCTTCGTCCCCGCACCCGCACCGCACCCGAGTCGGTGGCGACGTGAGCCTCCTCGAGGTGAGCGAGCTCACCGTGCGACACGGCGGCCTGGTGGCGCTCGACGCCGTGAGCCTCGCGGTCGAAGCCGGCACCGTCGTCGGGCTCATCGGCCCCAACGGCGCCGGCAAGACCACGTTCATCGACACCCTCACCGGCTTCACCCCCGCACACCGCGGCCGGGTCTCGTTCGCCGGCTCCGACATCACCGGGGCCCCGCCGCACACCCGATCCCGGGCCGGGCTGGTCCGCACGTTCCAGTCGCTCGAGCTGTTCGACGACCTGTCGGTGCGCGACAACCTGCTCGTCGCCGCCCACACGCCGACGCGCTGGTCCATCCTCACCGACGCGCTGTGGCCCAAGTCCCACGACAGCTCCGAGACCCGACGGGTCCTCGACCTGCTCGAGCTGGGAGATGTGGCCGACCGCCTCCCCACCGAGCTGTCCAACGGCCAGCGCCACGTCGTGGCCCTCGCCCGGGCGCTGGTCTCGTCGCCCAAGCTCGTCCTGCTCGACGAACCGGCCGCCGGGCTCGACCCGACCGAGACCGCCGCGCTCGCCGAGACGCTGCGGAGGCTCCCCGAGACCGGCACCACCGTGCTGGTGGTGGACCACGACATGGCGCTGATCATGGGCGCGTGCGACACGGTCCACGTGCTCGACTTCGGCCGGTTGGTCGCCAGCGGGACGCCGACGGAGGTCCGCAACGACCCCACCGTCATCGCGGCCTACCTCGGGACCGACGCCTCGTGAGCGGCGAGCCGATCCTCGCCGTCCGCGGCCTCACCGCGGGCTACGACGGCATCGCGGTCATCCACGGCATCGACCTGACCGTCGCCGCCGGCGAGGTGGTCGCCCTCCTCGGCGCCAACGGTGCCGGCAAGACCACCACCCTCCTCACCATCTCGGGGCTGGTGCCGAAGCTGGCCGGAACCATCGAGGTGGCGGGCGAAGCCACCCACGAGCGGCGGCGGGTCCGCGTCGCCGATGTGTGGCAGCTCGCCCGGCGCGGCGTCGCCCAGGTGCCCGAGGACCGGGGCCTGTTCTTCGACCTCACCGCGGCAGAGAACCTGCGCCTGGGCCACCCCGCGCGCGGCGACGCGGTGGCGATGGACCAGATCCTCACCTGGTTCCCCGCCCTGGAGAAGGTGCTGGGCCGCAGGGCCGGGCTCCTCTCGGGCGGCGAGCAGCAGATGCTCGCCCTGGCCCGCGCCGTCATCGGCAGGCCCCGGCTGCTCCTGGTCGACGAGATGAGCCTCGGTCTGGCGCCCATCATCGTGGAGCAACTGCTCCCGGTGCTGCGGTCCATCGCGACCGAGACCGGCGCCGGCATCCTCCTCGTGGAACAGCACGTCGGCCTGGTCCTCACCGTGGCCGACCGGGCCTACCTCCTGAGCCAGGGACGGGTCGTCTTCGACGGCACCGCCGCCGAGCTGCGCGACCGACCCGAGCTGATCGAGTCCGGCTACCTCGGCGGCTCCCCCTGACCTCACGCCGGCAGGGGCGCACCCTGGGCGAGGTCGTCGGCCACCTGGTAGGTGAGGGCAGCGAGGTCGTCGGGCAGTTCGCCCAAGCGGTCGAGCTCGTCGGCGAAGCGGTTCCGGCGGTGGCCGTCACCTGCGGTCGACACGACCCGGGGCATCCACGCCGAGTGCAGCACGAAGGGCACGGTCATCCCGGGCTTGGCCGCGGTGGCCACCGGGCCGGCGCCCACGTCGCCGGCGTCGTACACCTCGACCCGGAAGCCGGCGTCGTTCACGATCGGTACCACCACCCAGCCGTCGTGGCCGCCGGGGTCGGACCCCGCGTAGCGGCTCTTGGCGGCATCGGCCCCGGGGTCACGGGGCACGAAGATCGGTGACGTGGGGAAGTCGTCTTGGGCCAGGACCCACTCCGCGGTCACCTCGAGGTCGGGCAGCGCCGTGCTGATCACCCGGGGCAGGGTCTCGCCGTCGGGCAGGAGGGTGCGGTCGACGCGGTCGCCGTAGAGGGCGAGCATCGACTGGGTGATGCCCTCGGGCCGGAACCCCTGGTGGACGGTGTGGTGGAGCGTCGGGGCGGTGCGGCCCTCGGTGCTCCAGTCGATGGCGTTGAGCTGGCGGGTCCAGAGCCGCTCGGGGTCGCGCTGCTCGGCCTGGTGGACGATCCGACCGGCAGCGGGGTCGAAGATCACCAGCGTCGTGCGGTCGGGCGCCATGGGGAACCCGTAGAGGCCGCGCAGCGCCGGATCGCACGGACGGCCCAGCGCGTCAAGGTCTCCCGCCTGCTGGGTCATGGCGATGTCGGCGCTCTCGGTGTGCTCGAAGAGGATGGCGATGCCGTCCGCGTCGTCGTAGGTCGCGTAGTAGTGGTTGTTCTCCGGGGCCAGCTCGAAGACCTGGCACGCCACCTCGGTGCCGGGCGCCACCGCCTCGAGGTCGGCCTTGCGGATCAGGTAGACGGGCCCGGAGCCGTTGGCGGGCACGGTCCGGGCGCCACCCCCGAGGACTTGGGGCTCCACCTTGTAGGCGCAGTCGGCCACGATGAGCCACTCGCGCGTCTGGCTGATGGTGTGCACCGACTGCGGGATCATCCCGCCCGCGATCGGCCAGCGCTGCACCGGTCCCTCGCCGTCCCAGCGCACGACGTGGAGCGAGCCCCAGTGGGTGTTGACCGTCCACATCACGTCGCGGTCGGGGTCGATGACGGGGTGGGCGGTGCTCATCACCATCGGGAGCACGGGCTGCGGGCCGACCTCGAAGTCGAGCCACTCGGAGCGGTGCCCGACCTCACCGAGGTACCGGAGCGTGAGCGGGTCGACCTCAGTGGGCCGGCCGGCGTCCCAGGTCATGAACAGCCGGTCGCCCCAGGGCAGCGGCGCGGTGTTGGCCGCGTTGACGTGGCCGAACGGCGACTGGACGCCGATCATCGTGGCGTCGAACAGGTCGGGGCGCGCCGCCCGCAGGCGGGCCGACGGCGAGTCGATCTTCGCCTGGCGCCAGGCGAAGGCGTCGGGCGCCGCCCCGTGCCGGCCCGCCTCGAGCGAGAGCCGGTACGTCATGCCCTCCCCGAAGAAGGGGTGGGGGCCGTCGAACGTGTCCGGATGCGGTGCACTGAGGACGAGCTCGCCCGTGAGGCCCTCGGGCCACCGGCCGCTGCGCACGGTCAGGTCATGGTCTTGCGGCGCCGAGCGGTCGAACAGGGAGCGGGGCAACGGCATGGTGAACACCGTAAACCACCGCTGACCTCGCTGCCCGTGGCGGACCTCAGCGCCGGGGGGACCGGCCGAAGCCCGCCGCGAGGGCGTCGAGCGCCTCGACGGCGACATCGCCCAGCTCTTCGCGCGCACCGTTGGCCACCCAGCGGTCGACGGCGGCTCGGAGTGCGCCGATGGCCGCCTGCGTCACGAGACGGAGGCGGAAGCGGGCTTCGTCGTCGACCAGAGCCTGGGAGCGGCTGGCCAACGCATCCACGACGAGGTCGATGGTTCCCTGCTCGTGCTCGAGGCCCGCGGAGCGCAGCGACGGCGTCTCGTTGATGATCCGCACCTTGGCCACCATGCGGGAGCGGTCCGCCTCCAGGTCCGCGGCGAGGGCGATCAGCGTGGCGCGCAGCGACTCCAGCGGAGGCTCATCCGCGGGCCGCGACGCGATGAGGTCGAACATCTCGTCCTCGTGGACCTCCTTGTCCCCGGAGAAGATGTCCTCCTTGGAGGCGAAGTACCGGAAGAACGTGCGCCGGGACACGTCGCACGCGTCGGCGATCTCGTCGACGGTCGTGTGGTCGAAGCCCTTGCGGGTGAACAGCTCGAGGGCGGCGTCCTCCAAGGCGAGCCGGGTCATGGCCTTCTTGCGCTCGCGCAGGCCCAGGGTCGCCTCGGCGGCCAAGCCGCGGTCCGAGTCGGCGTCCGCGGCCCGCGCCTCGTCGATCACGGTCCCCTTGGCCATGTGGCCATCCTAGGCCCGGCCGTCAAGGCGCAGGGTGCCGATTGTCACGTTGCGCTCTTTGGCACTCAGTGTCACAATCGACCTCTCGCTGACCAGGAGCCCCCTCTCGATGTCGACCTCCCTCTACCGCCTCGGCCGCTTCGCCGTCCGCCGCCGCTGGATCGTGCTGGCCTCGTGGGTGCTGGCTCTGATCGTGCTCCTCGTGTCGGGCCGGATGGCCGGCGGCGAGCTCCACGACGAGTTCACCATCCCCGGTGTGGAGTCGCAGCAGGCGCTCGACGTGCTGCAGGACACGTTCCCCGCCCAGGCCGGCGCCCGGGCCCAGGTGGTCATCCACGCACCGGAGGGAACGCTGAGCGAGCCGGCCAACGCCGCTGCTGTCGCCGAAGCGTTCGCCGCCATCAGCGAGCTCCCCCACGTGGTCGGCGCGGTCGACCCCGTGGCCGCGGCCGCCGAAGGAGCGCCCGGCACGGTGTCGCCGGATGGGACCATCGGCCTCGGCGCCGTCCAGTACGACGCGGCCGCGCTCGACCTCGGCACCGAGGCCTACGAGGAGCTCCAGGCCGCGACCTCGGCGGCCAGCGACGCTGGCCTCGAGGTCTCCTTCGGCGGCGACCTCGCCGATCAGAACGAACAGCCCGAGGCGGGGTCCGAGGTGCTCGGCCTGATCGCCGCCATGATCATCTTGGTTATCGCCTTCGGCTCGATCATCGCCATGGGCCTGTCGATCGGCACCGCGCTGTTCGGCCTCGGCTCCGGTGTCGCGCTGATGCTGCTGATCTCGTCGTTCGTGACGATCCCGACCGTCGCCGAGACCATCGCGGTGATGATCGGCCTCGGCGTCGGCATCGACTACGCCCTCTTCATCGTCACCCGCTATCGGGCGGGGCTCGCCCGCGGGCTCACCGTCGCCGATGCCGCCGGCCGGGCCATCGCCACGGCCGGCCAGGCGGTCATCATCGCGGCGTTCACCGTCGTCATCGCCATCTGCGGGCTCGCCGTCGCCGGCATCCCGATGGTCACGTGGATGGGCTTCGGCTCCGCCATCGTGGTCGCCGTCACCGCGCTCGCCGCGGTGACGCTGCTGCCCGCGCTGATGGGCTTCGCCGGCCGCAACGTCGACCGGTTCCGGGTCCCCGGCCTGAAGGCCAAGGTGGAGACCGGTGCCCGCGACGCCAACGGCGACTACCACGGCTGGGCCCGCTGGAGCCACCACGTCTCCCAGCACGCGTGGCGCTACCTGTTCGCCAGCCTGGCGGTCGTCCTGCTCCTCGCCGCTCCGTTCCTCTCGCTGCGCCTGGGCATGCCCGACAACGGCAACAAGCCCACCAGCTCCACGCTGCGCCAGTCCTACGACCTCGTCGCCGAGGGCTTCGGGCCCGGTTCCAACGGCCCGCTGATCTTGTCGGTCGAGCTGGGCAGCACCGACCCCGACGCCTTCCTCGTCGGGCTCAGCGAGGTGCTGGCGGCCACCGAGGGCGTGGTCGCCGTGACACCTCCGACCGTCAGCCCCGACGGCGACACCGCGGTGGTCCAGGTGATCCCGGCCACGGCGCCCCAGGATGAGCAGACCTCCGTGCTGATCCACCAGCTGCGCGACGACGTGCTGCCCGGCGTGGTGGCCGACACCGACGCCAACGTCTACGTCGGCGGGTCCACCGCCACCTTCATCGACATGTCCGACAAGATCGCCGACCGGCTCCCGTACTTCATCGGCGCCGTCATCCTCCTGTCGTTCCTGCTGCTGATGGTCGTCTTCCGCTCGATCCTCGTGCCGCTCAAGGCCGCCATCATGAACGTGCTGTCGATCGGGGCCGCCTACGGCGTGATCGTCGCCATCTTCCAGTGGGGGTGGGGCGCGAGCCTCTTCGGCGTCACCGAGTCCCTGCCCATCGTCAGCTTCGTCCCGATGCTGATGTTCGCCATCCTCTTCGGCCTGTCGATGGACTACGAGGTCTTCCTGCTCTCCCGGGTGCGGGAGGAGTACCT
>CAZCVS010000208.1:0-6058 GCA_964501845.1 uncultured Iamiaceae bacterium | reverse complement strand
CACGGTGATGCGGCCGAGGGCCGCTTCGACCTCGGAGGCGGCGGCGTCGACCGAGTCGGGATCGGTGACGTCGATCGCGACCACGACCGCCGTCCCGCCCGCCGCCTCGATCGCCTGGCGGACCTCGGCGGCCGCGGCCGCATCGGAGCGGTAGCCGACCGCGACGGGGTGACCTGCGGCCGCCAGGGCCTGCGCGGTGGCCGCGCCGATCCCGCGAGACGCGCCCGTGACGAGGGCGACGCGCGGGGCGCTCACCGGTCCCACCGCAGGTAGAGGCTGGACCACGAGAGCCCGGCACCGATGCCGGTGAGCAGGACCCGGGTCCCGGGCCGGAGGCGCCCGGCACGCCCGGCGGCCTCGAGGGCGAGGGGGATCGACGCCGCTGACGTGTTGGCCCGCTCCGCCATGTCGAACGCCACCCGCTCCTCACCGATCCCGAGCCGGTCCGCGGCCGCCGCGACGATGCGGCGGTTGGCCTGGTGGGGCACGTAGAGATCGACGTCGTCACTGGTGGCCCCGGCCCGACCGAGCGCCGCCTCGCCCGAGGCGACGAGGCCCCGAGTGGCCCGCCGGAACAGCTCCGAGCCGTCCATCGCGAGGAACGGCCGGCCGGGCGGGACCTGCACCACCTCGACGCCGGTCGCGTCACCGCCGACGTCGGTCGACAAGATCCCCGGCGCACCGGGACCGGTCTCCCCGCGGGTGATCACCGCAGCTCCGGCCCCGTCGCCGAAGAGGACGGCGGTGGCCCGGTCGTCGGGGTCGATGAGGGTCGTGTAGCGCTCGGCCCCGATCACCAGCGCCGTGGACATCGAGGGATCAGCCAGCAGGGCGCCGGCCGCATGGAGGGCGTGGACGAACCCGCTGCACGCGCCGTCGACGTCGAAGCCGCCGGCCCGGAGGCCGAGCTCGGCGGCCACCCGGGCGGCGGTCGACGGACAGGGGGAGTCGGAGGTCGAGGTGGCGACGAGCACCAGGTCGATGTCGTCGGGGGTGCGACCGGCATCGGCGATGGCCGCGCGAGCCGCCGCACACGCCAGCGAGGTGGTCGATTCACCCGCCCCGGCGACCCGGCGGGCGCGGATGCCGGTTCGGGCATGGATCCAGGCGTCGGACGTGTCGAGCCGGCGGGCGAGGTCGTCGTTGGTGACCCGGTCGATGGGGACCGCCGCGCCCAGGCCGGCCATCCGCAGGCCGAACAGCGGGGCGGTGCGCGCCCTGGCGGTGCCGACCGCGGGGATCGTGCTGACGGCGCTCATGCGGCGGACCGGGGGTGGGTCCCCGGCTGATCGAGCGGATGGAGCCAGGCGAGGGGTTGGTCGGCGCGCACCCGTTCACCGGGCTCGGCGAGGAGCCGCACCAGGAACCCGGCGCAGAAGCTGGTGACCGGCTCGGCTCGACCGGGTCCGGCGACGTGGCCGAGCACACCGCCCTGCTCCACGAGCTCACCCTCGGTCGTGACCTCGCCGACGGGTGCGGGGTGGAAGGTGCCGGCGATGGGGGCGAGGACCATCCGCACGTCGATGCGGGTGTCGTCGCCGTCGGGGGTGGCGTGGACGGGGATCATCGCCCGACGCCGAGCGGCAGCTGGTCGGGAGACGAGACGGACAAGGCCCGGATGTCCGGGGCGATGCGCTTGGTCAGGCCGGTGAGCGTGGTCCCGGGTCCGGCCTCGATGATCGTGTCGGCTCCCATCGCGCCCAGGTGCTCCACCACCTCACCCCAGCGGACCGGGCGGACGAGGTGGCTGGCGAGCCGCTCGGGCCACCCGGACGCATCGGTGACCAGGGACCCGTCGTTGGTCACGATCGGCAGGCGCGGCGGGGTGAAGGGCGTGTCGGCCAGCACAGGTGCGAGCGCATCGGCGGCCGGTTGCATGAGCGGCGTGTGGAAGGCGCCGTCCACGGGGAGCGTCTGGACCCGCCGGACCCCGGCCTCGATGGCCGCATCGGCCACGAGCGGCAGGACATCGGGCTCGCCGCCGACGACGACCTGCCCGGCACCGTTGAGGTTGGCCACCCAGGCCCGGCCAGGGGCGGCGTCGCACGCCGCGAGCGCCTGCTCCTCCGTGGCGCCGAGGAGGGCGAGCATCGCACCCGGGTTCGAGCGCTGGGCCGCGGCGGTGGCGTCGGCCCGGGCCACGGCCAGCCGGAGGCCGTCGCCCAGCGTGACCGCCTCCGACGCGAGCAGGGCGGTGATCTGGCCGAGCGAGTGGCCGGCCACGGCAACGACCTCGCCGGGGTCGAGCGTGGGCTCGAGCGCCCGCCAGGCCACCAGTGAGCTCACCAGGACCGAGAGCTGCGAGGCGCGGGTCGGGCGCAGCTCCTCCGCATCCGCGTCGAGGAGCAGGTGGGCGAGCGGCAGACCGGTCGCCGCCTCGGCCTCGTGGACCAGGGTCCACGCGGGATGGTCTCGCCATGGGATTCCGGCGCCGGGCGCCTGACTGCCCTGACCCGGGAAGACCACTGCGATGCTCACGTCCTGCTCCTCTGCTTCGGGGTTACGAGGCCTGAGACAGAGCGCGTGACGAAAGCGTTTCACCGTACCCGTGGGTAACCTGGAACTTACCCGTGGGTCACCGCTGACCTGCGGGTTTGCATGTCACGAACCGCAGCGGGATCGAGTCGGAACCGTCATGTCCCGCTCCGGAACCCACGAATCGCTCGTCGCGCTGCTGCCCCACCGACCGCCCTTCCGGTTCGTCGACGCGGTCGACGCGTGCGACCCGGGGCGGTCCGTCGCCGCCCGGTGGCAGATCACCGGCGACGAGCCCTGGCTGGCCGGCCACTTCCCCGGCAACCCCGTGGTCCCCGGTGTGCTCCAGCTCGAAGCGCTCGCCCAGGCCGGCGCGGTGGCGCTGCTCGCGGACCCCGATCACGCCGGGCGCCTGCCGCTGTTCGGCGGCGTCGAGGAGGTGCGGTTCCGCGGCCAGGTCCGGCCGGGCGACGAGGTGCGCCTCGAGGTCGAGATCGAGCGGGTCGGCGGTCGGGGCGGGTGGGGCCGGGGCCGGGCGACCGTCGCCGGCGCAGAGGTCTGCAGCGGCCGCCTGCTGTTCGTGATCGTCGACCACCCCGACCCGACGGGCTGACCACACCGAGCGACGGACCTGGGTTCGCAGACGGGTACGTTCACGAGATGGCTGCCGATCCCGCCCGCCCGCTCCCCCGGGGGCCCCACGGGCTGAGCCGCGACGACGTCACCCGGTCGCAGCGGACGCGCATCCTCGCCGCCATAACCGAAGCGGTCGCGGAGAAGGGCTACGCCAACACGGTGGTGGCCGACGTCATCAGCCGCTCCGGGGTGTCGCGGGCGACGTTCTACGAGCTCTTCGGGAGCAAGGACGACTGCTTCCGCGCTGCGTACGAGACCCACGCCGCGCTGGTCACCGACTTCATGACCTCCGGGCTGGAGGAGCTCCGGGCATCGGACGCCTCGCCGCTCGCCAAGCTCGACGGCGTGCTCTCGGCGTACCTCGAGGCCCTCGCCTCGGCTCCGGCCCTCGCCCGGGTCTTCTTGGTGGAGGTCTACGCCGCCGGCCCCGAGTGCATCGAGCAGCGGCGCCGGTCGCTCGAGGTCTTCGTCGACGTCGTCGCCGCCACCCACGAGGGGCTCGACGGCCCGCTGGGCACCCGCCCGGACCAACGGTTCGCGGCCGAGCTCCTGGTGGCCGCGGTGTCGTCGATGGTCACGGCGATCGTCGCCGCCGACGAGCTCGACCGGCTCCCCGCACTGCACGAGCAGCTGATGCGCCTCGCCGGGGAGATCCTCTTCGCCCGTTGACGTCGCCTGCCGACGTCGGCGGTCAGCGGCGCCCGGACCGGTGGGGATCGGGGGCGATCCGCAGCGTCGTCAGCGCGGTCGCCAGCATCTCGTAGTGCCCGACGAGCAGGATCAGCTCGATCGCCTCGCGGTCGTCGAGGTGGAGGTGCAGCCGGTCCCAGGCGGCATCGGTCAGGTCCCCGCCGGCGTGGAGCTCATCGACCGCCGCGAGCACCGCGGCCTCCCGGGCGCTCCATGCGTCGTCGGCGATGTCGCGCTGGAGCTGCTCGATCTCATCGGCGGTCACGCCTGCCTTCCGGCCCAGCCGGACGTGGTGCTCCCACTCATAGGTGCACGAGCGGAGGTGGGCGACTCGGAGGATGACCAGCTCGGTCTCGCGGCGGGGCAGTCGTCCGCCGGGCATGAGGCGGCCGGCGAAGCGGAGCCAACCGCGGAAGAGGCGGCGGTGCCGGCCCAGGGTGGTAAACAGGTTCGGCGGAGGTGTGCCACCGGCCTTGGCGAGCACCAGGCAGGCCACCCAGTTGGCCAGCCCGACGTCGTGTCGGGTGCCGGGTGCGATCCGGGGCGGTGACGTTGCCGGCGCGCTCACCGCGTGCCCTCGCCGTCGGTCGTGGTCGTGGTCGTCGTGGGTTGGGGGGTGGTGAACTCGACGGATTCGCCCCGCGCCGTGGCGAGGGCGCCGGCGACGTTGCGGGCGAGGTAGCGGTCGACCACGCGCTGGGCCGTCATACGGACCGGCAGGATCGGCCCGACCCACCAGGGGGCCACGATGCGCCGAGACCGCCGGGCGATGCCGCGCTCGAGGGCGTCGATCCCGACATCGAGCGGCGTGACCTTCGTCGCGGTCCCGCCGCCGGTGAGCTGGGCCGCCGCCGCAGTGGCGAACCCGCGGCTCGTCATGTCGGTGTCGAGCTCCGCGAAGTAGGCGACGCCGACGCGAGCGCCGGTCGGCTTCAGCTCGCCTCGCAGGGTGTTGCCGAGGGCCTCGACGGCGGCCTTCGACGCACTGTACGCCCCGAGCAGCGGCGGGTTGACGGCTGCGCCGAGCGAGGACACGACGACGACGTAGCCGCCGGGGTGGCTCACGTGGGGGCCGGCCGCCCCGATGGTGAGGTATGCGCCCATCACGTTGACGTCGAGCGTCCGGCGCATGACCTCCGGGTCGCCGCCGATGAGGGGGAGCTGCGCGGCGACACCGGCGTTCGCCACCACAACGTCGAGCCCGCCGAGTCCGTCGACCGCGGTGGTGACGGCCGCCTCGACCTGGGCCTCGTCGGTCACGTCGCACTCGGCCCACGGGGCCCCGCCGCACGAGGCGGCCACCTCGGCCAGCAGTTCCGGCTCCAACCCGGCGAGTGCCACCCGGGCACCGCGCTCGTGCAGCCGCCGCGCCAGCGCGGCGCCGATGCCCCGGGCCGCGCCGGTGATCAGCACTCGGCGTCCGGCCAGCGAGGAGGTTTCGTTCATGTGTGCTCCCGCGGTTGTCTCGACCCGAACCCTACCTTTGGTGAACATCCATGTTCACAACTCGGTCAGGTCGACCGGCCGTCGGACGGGGTGGCGGCGTCCACCGAGCGGTGGCGGCCACCCCGGGCGGCTACCAGATGCGGACGCGGTCTTCGGGGTCGAGCCAGAGGCCGTCGGAGGGGTCGGTGCCGAACTCGTCGTGGAACTCGTCGAGGTTGCGGACGATGTTGGCTCGGAACTCCGCCGGCGAGTGGGGGTCGATCGACAGCAGTTGCAGCTGCGCCTCCCGGCGGGTCTTGATGCGCCAGATGTTCGCCCAGTTCCAGAACACCCGCTCCCGCCCGCTCTGGCCGTCGATGACCGGGGCTTCGGCGCCGTCGAGGCTCAGCTCGTAGGCGAGCAGGGCGATGGTGAGCCCGCCGAGGTCGCCGATGTTCTCGCCGACGGTCAGCGCGCCGTTGACCGTGTGGCCGGGGAGCTCGCGGGGCTCGAAGGCGTCGTACTGGGCGATGAGCTTGTCGGCCAGCACCTGGAACTGCTCGCGGTCGGCGTCGGTCCACCAGTTGTCGAGGTTGCCCTCGCCGTCGTACTGGGAGCCCTGGTCGTCGAACCCGTGACCGATCTCGTGGCCGATCACCGCGCCGATCCCGCCGTAGTTGAGGGCGGCGTCGGCCTCGGGGTCGAAGAACGGCGGCTGGAGGATGGCGGCCGGGAAGCAGATCTCGTTGACGCCGGGGTTGTAGTAGGCGTTGACGGTCTGGGGGGTCATGAACCACTCGTCGCGGTCGATGGGCTTGCCGATCTTGGCGAG
>CAZCVS010000207.1:0-6083 GCA_964501845.1 uncultured Iamiaceae bacterium | reverse complement strand
GCCGAGGATGTAGATGATGGCGAAGATCCCGATGAACCCGGTGGCCACGCTGCGCAGCACCCCGGTGATGGTCTCCGCCCGGGCCGCGGACCGGATGTTGACCTGGCCGGTGTCGACGAACGGCGCGTGGGCCTTCGAGCGGAAGCGCCGCAGCTTGTCCTGCTCGTGCAGGCCCTGGATGCGGTTGCCGAAGCGGCGGATCGCCCGCTTGACCACCTGGTTGACGACCCAGGCGATCAGCAGGACCCACAGGATCTGGAGGGGGACGTCGGTGAGCCAGTCGGCGAACTCGGCCAGGCCGGCGCTGCCGGTCTGCTCGAAGACGAACTTGCAGGCGTTGCCCGGCTTGGTGGAGCACGCCTGGGCAAGCTCTGCGGGGTCCACCTGGCCCCGCAGGGAGATCGGTTGAGGTGCCATGGCCGACCAACCCTACCGAGGGCCCGCCGGCCTCCGTGTCAGGCTGCGGGGGCGGTGTCGCTGACCTCGAGGACCTCGATCACGAACGTGAGGGGGTCGTTCGGAGCGATCCCCTGACCTCCCTCGGGCCCGTACGCCAGGTCAGAGGGGATGTCGAGCTGCAGCAGCGACCCCTGGCTCTGATCGAGCAGGCCCTGGTTCCAGCCCGGGATCACGCTGAACGCCGTGTCCGTGGGCGCCGCCGACGGCATGGCGATGGTGATGGGCTCACCGCGGTCCCACGACGAGTCGAACTGCTCGCCGCTGGAGCAGGCGATGCCGAGGTAGTCGACGGTGACGTAGCTGGCCTCGGTGACCTCGGGTCCGTCGCCCTCCTCCAACACGGTGACGACGACCTCTCCGGTGGTGGGCTCCGACGGCGCGTCCACCGTGGCGGGCTTGCCCTCTGCGCCGGGGATCGCACCGACGGGCGCGCACTCGGTGGGCCCCTCAGCGGGGACCTCCACCGGCTCGGTCACCTCGTCGATCACCGGGATGGTGGTGGTCGACGGCGCCGACGACTCGTCCGAGCCGTCCGACGACCCGCCGCCGATGAACGAGATGCCCACCGCGACCACGAGGGCGACGGCGACCACGGCCGGGACGGCGAAGCGCTTCATTCGACAGCCGTCGTGGTGGTGGCGTCGTCCGACGTGTCATCGGCCACGGTGGTGGATGTGTCGCCGTCGATCGTGGTGGTGGTCGGCGAGGGAGGCGCCTCATCGGAGACCTCGATGATCTTCACGATGAACACGAGCGGGTCACTGGTCCCGATGTCGGGCGGCCGGCCCGCCGTCCCGTAGCCGTCCTCGAACGGGATGTCGATCTGGACCGTGGAGCCCTGCTTCTGCCCCTCGAGGCCCTCGGTCCAGCCCGGGATGACGCTAAAGGCGGTGTCCGTCGGCGTGGCACCGGCCATGGCGATCGTGATCGGCTCCTCGCGGTCCCAGGAGGAGTCGAACTGCCGGCCGCTGGCGCAGGAGACGCCGACGTAGTCAACCGTCAGGTAGCTCTCCTTCGTGGCCTCGGGCCCGTCACCCTCGGTCAAGACGGTGGTGGTGACCTCGTCGACCGGAGCCTCGACGGGCATCTCCACCTCGGTGGGCTTGCCCTCGCGGGTTCCCTCGGGGAGGGGCGCGGCCTCGTTGCAGACCACCGGGGAGTCGGTCACCGAGACCAGGTCCACGATGAACACCAGGTCCTCGTCGGCGCCGATGTCCTGCGCCGGGTTGCCGTCGGCGCCGTAGGCCTCGGCGGCGGGGATCACGATCTGGCGCCGCTCACCGACCTTGATGCCGGTGAGGCCCGTCTCCAGCCCGATGATGAGCTGCTGCTGGCCCAGCTTCATGGTGAGGGGCCGGTCGGTGCCGTAGGTGTCGGTGAACACCGTGCCGTCGTCGACGGTGGCGCCGATGAGGTCCACGGTGAGGTACTGCTCGGTGCCGGCCTCGCAGGCGTCCTTGTCCGGCTTGTCGATGGTGGTGTTCGTGGTGGCCTTGCCCACCTTCACGTCGTCGGGCACCTCGGGTGCCGTCTCCACCCGGTCAGCCTCGGCCACGGTGCAGCCGACGCCGTCCTTGACGACCTTCCCACCGAGCTCGTCATCGCTCCCGCAGGCGGCGAGGAGCAGGGACAGCGCGAGGGCGCCGACGACGATCGCTCGCCGAGGGAAGACCGAACGGCCACGGGCGCGGCTGTCCGACGAAGGTGCAGTGCTGATCATGGGGTCGAACCCTAATCAAGGCGCTCTGGCGGACCTCGGTCGGCGCCGGGCTCGGAACCGACGTACTCCGGTAGCCTCGACCTCCGTGTCGAGGGTGAGCGGACGTCGTCGGGCCGCGCTCGCGACCGCCCTCGCGATCGGGGCGGCCAGCCTGCTCGCCGGCGCGCCCGCTCCGGCCGCGCCGGCGCAGGTCCCGCCTGCGGCCGAAGCGGCGCCGACGCCGACGGACCTGGCGGCCACGCGGCCCGTCGACACCACCGGGATCGACCCCGTGCTCGACGCGTTGGCGGTGGACCCGACGCCGGCGATCCGCCGGGCCGACGACGATCTCACCGCGGCCGCCGCCGCCCAGAGCGAGGCCACCCTGCGCTGGATCGACGCCGAACGGGAGCGGACCGAGCTGGCCGACCGGGCAGACCGGGCCGGTCAGCTGGCCGCCGAGGCCCACGAGGCGCACCAGCTCGCCGTCGTCGACCAGGCCGCGAAGGAGCAGCGGCTGGCCGAGCGCGAGCGGACCGAGGCCCGCCACCGAGCCACCCTCGACGACCGCCGCACCGAGCTGCGCAGCCTCGCCGCCACCCTCTTCGCCACCGCCCCCGAAGACCGCTACGCCGTGCTCGGCAGCCTCGACGACATCACCGAGGCCGACCGCCGAGCCGCGCTCCGCGAGCGCGGCTCGGACCTCCAGCTCGACCGGGTGACGGCGGCGCGGCGCCCGTGGTCGAAGGCGCGAGCGGCGCGCCTCACCGCCGAGCGCCAGGTGGCCAAGGCCCGCTTCGCGACCGCCACCACCGCCGAGGAGGCGAGGAAGACCGCGGAGGAGCGCGACCGCAGCGACGAGCTGCTGCGCGCCGCAGATGGCGCGGTCCGCACCTCGCTCGGCACGCTCGAGGAGAAGCGGGCCGGAACCAGCGAGGTCCTGGCCCGGCGGCGCACCGCCCGGCTGGGGTCGACGGTCGCGGGCATCGGGGTACCGCTGGTCGCGCTCCACGCCTACTGGCGGGCCTCGGCCCTCGCCCCGTGCCGGATCCCCTGGTGGGTCATCGCCGGGATCGGCCGGGTCGAGTCTGGCCACGGATCCGCCCACGGCAGCTCGCTCACCGCCGAGGGCGATACGACGGTGCGCATCCTCGGCATCCCGCTCGACGGCCGGCCCGGCGTCGCCGCGATCGGCGACACCGACGGCGGCCGCCTCGACGGCGACCCCCAGTGGGACCGCGCCGTGGGACCGATGCAGTTCATCCCCGGCACCTGGGGCCGGTGGGCGGCCGACGGCAACGCCGACGAGCAGGCCGATCCCCACAACATCTACGACGCCGCCGGAGCCGCCGCCCGCTACCTCTGCTTCAGCCGCGGCGACCTCGTGACCGAACCGGCGATCCGCGGCGCGCTGCTCGCGTACAACCGCTCGGCCCCCTACGGCACGAAGGTCTTGGCCGAAGGCGGCCGCTACCGCGACCGCCTCGACCTGCCCGACGTCCCCGAGCGCCACGCCAGCACCGGCGCCGCCGACACCGGCAACTGAGCGACCCGGTCCCGGCCGCTCAGCCGAAGGGCAGCGAGCCGGCTTCCAGGTCGAGCAGGAACCGCTTGCGCTCGATGCCGCCGCCGTAGCCCGTCAGGCTGCCGTTGGCTCCGATGACCCGGTGGCACGGGACGATGATGGAGATCGGGTTGCGGCCGTTGGCGAGCCCGACCGCCCGGAAGCCGTTCGTGGCACCGATCCCGCGGGCGATGTCGGCGTAGCTGCAGGTCACGCCGTAGGGGATGGTGCGCAGCTGCTGCCACACCCGGAGCTGGAACTCGGTGCCGGAGGGGGCGATCTCCAGGTCGAACGCAGTCCGCTCGCCGGCGAAGTACTCGTGGAGCTGGGCCGCGGCGTCGGCCAGCGCCTCGTCGTCGCGCTCGAGGCCCTCGGACGGCGCCGTGACGTGGCCGCTGCCCGTGAAGTAGCAGCCGGTCAGCGAGGTGCCGTCACCGGTGAGGATCAGGTCGTCGACCGGCGAGGGGATGCGGGTGAAGCGGTCCGTCGTGCGAGCGGTGGGGGCGGGGGCGACCATGACGCTGAAGCTACGCCCCCGGCCCCGACCGTGACTGGCGGGAATCAGACGGGCGGTCCAGCGCCGGCCAGCTCGGCCGGTACGGTGGCCGAGCCATCCCCCCGGGCGCCCAGGAGCGGCTGATGATCGAAGCACGAGGCCTGACCAAGCGGTACGGATCGACCGTCGCGGTCAACGACTTGAGCTTCCGGGTGGAGAGCGGCCGGGTCACCGGCTTCCTCGGCCCCAACGGCGCGGGCAAGTCCACCACGATGCGGATGGTCCTCGGCTTGGACCACGCTGATGCCGGCGCGGTGCGCATCGACGAGAAGCGCCTCATCGACTTCCCGAAGCCCATGCGCAGCGTCGGCGCCCTGCTCGACGCCGGGTACCTGCACCCCACCCGCAAGGCCAAGGAGCACCTCTGGGCGCTGGCCGCCTCGAACGGCCTCCCCCGCACGCGCGTCCCGCACGTGCTGGAGCTCGTCGGCCTCACCGAGGTGGCCAACAAGCGCGTCGGTGCCTTCTCGCTCGGTATGAAGCAGCGCCTCGGTCTGGCCGCCGCCATGCTCGGCGATCCGCAGACGCTGGTGTTCGACGAGCCCGCCAACGGCCTCGACCCCGAAGGCATCTTGTGGATGCGCAACTTCCTCAAGGGGCTGGCGACCGAGGGCCGGACGGTGTTCGTCTCCAGCCACCTCCTCTCGGAGATGGCGCTCATCGCGGATGACCTCGTCGTCATCGGCAAGGGCGAGCTCATCTTCGAGGGCCCGGTCCACACGTTCGTGGACAACGCGGCCCGCAAGTGGGTCACGGTGCGCAGCCCGCAGCTCCAGCAGATCGGCGATGCCCTGCACCACGCCGGCCACCAGGTCGTCGCCGCGGGACCGGGCGCCATCGACGTCGTCGGCCCCACCGCCGCCGAGATCGGCGAGCTGGCCGCCAGCCTCGGCGCCACCCTCCACGAGCTCAGCCCCCGCACCGCGTCGCTCGAAGATGTGTTCCTCGAGGTCACCGCCGGTGCCCAGGAGTACCGGGGCGGTGTCGGTGGCGGCGAGGACGGCGCGCCGCCTCCGCCACCGCCTCCGCCACCGCCTCCCCCGCCTCCGCCGTCCGGTCCGAGCGCGGGAGGTGCGTCGTGATCGACCTCATCCGCTCCGAGTGGATCAAGCTGCGCTCGGTCCGTTCGACCCTGATCATGCTGGCGGCCGCCGGCGTCTTGACGGTCCTGTTCGCCGTGCTGATCGCCAACGACCAGCGCGGCAACACGTTCGGCGGCACCGGCCACCTCGGAGACATCACCGCCGGCGTCACCGTCGCCATCTTCCTGTTCGGCACCCTCGGCGTCCAGGTCATCGGGCAGGAGTACCGGTTCAACACCATCCGGCCCTCGTTCACCGCAGCACCGTGGCGGATGCGGGTGCTGCTGGCGAAGCTGGTGGTCGTCTCCGTGGCGGCCGCCGTCGTCTCGGCCGTCATGCTCGCCGTCTGTGCGCTCATCGGCACGGTGATGCTCGACCCGTTCGAGATCGACGGCGTCGATCAGCGGGTCATCTGGGCGACGCTGCTGTTCGCCATGGGCTGGACCATGTACGGGATGGCCCTCGGCGCCATCGTGCGCCAGCCGATCGCGGCCATCGTGATCCTGCTGATCCAGGGGCTGATCGCCGAGCCGCTCCTCGTCACGGTCGTCAAGGCGCTGGGGCCGTGGGTCCCGTTCCAGAACGGGGTCCAGATGACGAGCCGAGAGCCGGCCGATCCCGAGATCTTCCGGTCCTTCGCCGCCGGCGGCGTCTACTTCTTCCTGGTCACGTTCGTGCTGTGGGGCATCGGCGCCTACCTCGTGAACCGGCGGGATGCCTAGG
>CAZCVS010000206.1:0-6086 GCA_964501845.1 uncultured Iamiaceae bacterium | reverse complement strand
CTTGATCGCGTCGGAGTACTTCTTGCCTTGCGCCATGGTTGGCTCCCTCAGGGGTAAGGCCGCCGGGCGAGGTCGTCCCGGTCGAGCCGTTGGTGGATCACCCGCGGTCGCGGGTGGGTGGATCAGGTGATCAGTTGACCGAGAGGCCCATCGAGCGGGCGGTGCCCTCGACGGTCTTCTTGGCGGCATCGAGGTCGTTGGCGTTCAGATCGGGAAGCTTGATCTTGGCGATCTCTTCGATCTGCGCCGCGGTGACGGAGCCACCGGACTCCTTGCCGGGGTTGGACGAGGCCTTCTGGACGCCAGCAGCCTCACGCAGCAGCACGGCGGCCGGCGGGGTCTTGGTGACGAACGTGAACGAGCGATCTTCGAAGATCGTGATCTCGACCGGGATGATGGTGCCCCGGTTGGCTTCGGTCTGTGCGTTGTACGCCTTGCAGAAGTCCATGATCGCCACGCCGTGCGGGCCGAGCGCGGTGCCGACGGGCGGGGCCGGGGTGGCCTGCCCTGCGGGGATCTGGATCTTGACGACGGCCTTGACCTTTTTCTTGGCCATGGGGGTTCAGTGCTCCTACGAATTTTGGGGACGGGTAAGCCTAAGCGCGCGGGCCTCGGATTGCCGAAGCCGGTGAGGGCTAGAGCTTGGCGATCTGGCTGAAGTCGAGCTCGACCGGGGTCTCTCGCCCGAAGATGTTGACGAGCACCTTGACCTTGAGCTGATCCTCGTTGATCTCGACGATCTCGCCGCTGAAGTCGGCGAAGGGGCCTTCCTTGACCCGGACGGTCTCGGAGATCTCCCACTCGAGGCGGGGCTTGGTGCGGGTGCCCACGGCGGGCGAGTCGTCGCCTTCGACCGGGGCGGAGAGGAAGGTCTCGACCTCACGGCGGCGCAGCGGCGAGGGCTTGGTGCCCTGGCCGACGAACCCGGTGACGCCGGGCGTGTTGCGGATGACGTACCAGGAGTCGTCGTCGAGGAAGCAGCGCACCAGCAGGTAGCCGGGGAACATCTTCTTCTGGACGATGACCTTCTTGCCGTTCTTGAACTCGGTGACCTCTTCCATGGGGATGACCACCTCGTGGATGCGGCCCTCCATGTTCATCGAGGAGGTCCGGGCCTCGAGGTTCTGCTTGACCTTCTTCTCGTAGCCCGACTGCGTGTGCACGACGAACCACTTGCCGGGACGGTTGGCCGGGTTGTCGACCACGGGAGCGGCCTCGGCGATGAGGTCCTCGGCGTCGATGGCCGCCGGGGGCGGGTCGAGGATCTCGCCCGTCTCGGGATCGACCGCCGGCGGCACGTCGACCGGAGCGGCGTCGGCCTCGGGGGCTTCGGTCGCACCAGCGGTCGGCTCCGCCTCGGGCGCGTCCGCAGCGTCGACGGCGTCGACCGCTTCGGGAGCGTCTTCGGTGGGGAGGTCAGGGTTGTCGAGGCTCATGTGGTTGGCACCGTTACTGGTTGATGATCCAGAGGACGGCTTCGGCGAAGCCGGCGTCGAATGCGGCGATGAGGGCGGTCATGATGATGAGGAACACGAGCACGATGCCCGAGAGGCTCATCGTCTCCTTGCGGGTCGGCCAGGCCACCTTGCGCAGCTCGGCGTTGACCTCGCGCACGAACTGGCGCGGCTTGGTCCGGGGCTCTTTGGGCGCGGTCGGCGACGGCGCCTTGCGGCGCTCGGCCTTCTGGTTGCCTTCCGCGTCAAGCTGGCCTTGGCGCTGCAGCAGTCGCTTGTGCTCTCGGTTCATCGCCATGGCTGGCCTCGGCGCGTTGGGGACGGGATCTGAAAAGCAGGGCAGGAGGGACTCGAACCCGCAACCGCCGGTTTTGGAGACCGGTGCTCTACCAATTGAGCTACTGCCCTTGGGGGTTCTTGCTCGGCCGACCACCTTACGCCGTGCCAGGGAGGGGGCCAATTCGGCTTTTCGGCGGCTCGGGCAGTGGGAGAGTCGGCCGTTCGTGCCAGGCTGATCGGGTGGATGCCGTCGATCCGAGCCGCGATGCCACCGGCGGCGCGCCGGTAACGCCGAGCACCGATGCCGGGTCAGAGACCTCGATGCGCCTGACCCACCCCCCGAGTGCCAGCCTCGACGAGCTCGTCGAGGCCGCCAAGGCGGGACACGCCGCGTCGTTCGAGGAACTGGTCCGGCGCACCAGCGCCGACACCTTCACCCTGGCCCGCCGCCTCGTCTCCGACGACGAGGATGCCCGGGACGTGGTGCAAGACGCCTACCTGCGGGCCTACCGGTCCATCGGCACGTTCCGCGGCGACGCCCAGTTCACGACGTGGCTCTACCGCATCACCGCCAACTGCGCCTCCACCCACCTCGGGCGGCGGCGCCGGCACCGGCACGACGAACTCGACGAGGAGGTGGACGTGCCTGACACCAAGCCCGAACACGACCCCCAGGTCGCGGCCGACGGCGCCGTGCTCCGCCAGCAGCTCGAGACCGCCATCGCCGACCTGCCGCCGCGCCTGCGCGCCGTGGTGGTCCTGCGCGACATCTACGACCTGAGCCACGCGGAGATCGCCGACGAGCTCGGCATCTCGGAGTCGGCGGCCAAGGTGCGCCTGCACCGGGCCCGCCGCCGCCTCCGCACCCAGGTCTTCCCGCTGGCCGGCGACGCCGGACGCCTCGAGCCCGAGGAGCACGCCCATGCGGTCTGAACGGCTCCGCGAGCGGACCACCCCCATCAGCTCCTCCTGCGAAGCGCTCGCCGACCTGCTCCCAGGCGTGGGCGACGGCACCGCCACGCTCGAGCGCACCGACCGGCGCCACGTCGAGCGCTGCCTGCGCTGCCAGGCCGAGCTGGCCCAGTACCGCAAGCTCCTGCGGGCCATGCAGAGCCTCCGCGCCGTCACGGTCTCCGAGCCCACGGGCCTGGTCACCGATGTGATCGCCCACCTGGAGGCCGCCGGCGAGCGCCGCGCCGTGCGGGCCGCCCTCAGCGGCCGCAAGGTGGCGTACATCGGCGGCATCGCCGCCGCCGCCACCGCAGCAGGTGCCGGGGCGGCCATCGTGCTGGTGAGCCGCGGCCGCAAGGGCCGCCTCCCCCTCGCCGGCTGACACCGCGGCGCGCGCCACGTCGAGCCGAGTCGTTCGACCACCTACGATGTCGAGCGCCGCGCGCCCTGCGACCTGGGCGGACCTGACCGGAGCCCTGCCCATGACCGATGTCCCCGCCTCCCCCTTCAGCGCCGAGGTGTCCGCGGCCGTCGCCGCCCACATGAACGGCGACCACGTCGAGGACAACCTCCTGATCGTCCGCTCGCTCGGGGGCGTGCCCGAGGCGACCGCGGCCTCGATGACCGGCGTCAGCCCCGATGGCGCCGCGTTCGAAGCCTCCGTCGACGGCGTGCCGGTCGACGTGGTGGTCCCCTGGTCCGGTCGGGTCGCCGACCGCGGCGCCATCCGGGTCGAGGTCGTGCGGATGTACCACGAGGCGTGCGAGCAGCTGGGCCTGACCCCGCGCCAGGCAGGCGAGCACTGATGCCCCGGGTGACCGGCGGCTCCGTCGCCGCCCACCGCGCCGAGACCACCAACCGGATCTTCGCCTCGCTGCGCACGCTCCTCTACGAGCGCGGCTACGACGCCCTGAGTCTCGCTGACGTCGCCGAGCACGCCGGCATGGCCCGCACCGCCATGTACAACTACTTCCCGGACAAGGAGACGCTGCTCGGGGCCTACACCCAGCAGGAGACGGACGCCTTCCTCACCCAGCTCGACGACGCGCTGCGGACGGTCGACAACCCGGTCGAACAGCTCCGGGCCTTCATCCGCCTCCAGGTCGAGTACTTCCAGGGCAGCCACCTCCCGCCCGGCCCGACCCTGCGCCTGCTGCTTCCCGAGCCGGCGGCCACCGAGATCATCGGCCACATCGCGGTGCTCGAGTCCCGCCTGCACCAGATCCTCCGAGTCGGCCGCGACCGCCGCTTCTTCCTCGTCGAGGACGTCGACGCCTCCACCGCGATGATCACCGCCTGCGTGAGCCGCGGCAGCGTCGCCGACCCGGACCGCACGCCGGAGGAGGCCGTAGCCGCCACCGAGTCGTTCGTCCTGCGAGCGCTCGGCACCCGCTTGGGCCCCGACGACCGCCCGAGGCGCCTCCCTCGGCGGTAACCCACCCAGACCGAACTTCGTAGGTCGCAGCGCCCGTCTGGGAGCTCTCACCTACGAAGTTCGTGGCGGGTTGGGCAGGTTGAGGTGGTTCCCCGGGTCAGCCCGCGGCGGTGAGGCGGCGGCGGGAGGCCGTGAGCATCCCGCCGCCCACGCCGAGAGCGAGGAGGCCGGCCAGCACCAGCGCGGCCGTCTCCGTGCCCGTGCGGGGCAGGGTGCCGCTGTCGACGGTGCCGCTCGGGTCGACGGGGGTCGGCACCGCGGTGGTCGTGGTGGACCCGTCCGTCTCTCCCGCGAAGGAGACCGGGAGGGTCACCTCCTCGGTGCCATCGCCGCCCGACACCGCCCAGGTCTGCACGGCGCAGGCCGTGCCCTCGGCGAGGCAGTCCACGTCGCCGTAGGTGGCCCGGACGTCGAGGTCGACCTGGAAGGTGCCGGGATCACCGACGGCGCGGTCGGCATCGATGGCGACCGTGGTCTCCTGGACGTTGTCGAAGTCGCACGCCGCGAAGTTGGGAACGCTCGAGTCGCACAGCGCCACGAACAGCTCGGTGCCGGGAGCGAAGTCCGCCCCCTCCACCGTGATGGTGTCGCCGGCAGGGTCGAGCTCGGTGGTCTTGGACGCCCCGATGGTGGGATCCGGGCCCGGCTCCACGGAGCCGTCACCGAAGGTCACCGGGACGAACGCGTCCTGGCTGTAGTCGGTGGTCCCGCCGTTGTGGTCCCGGCGCACGAAGACGCCGCAGGTTCCATCGACGGTGCAGTCGACCAGCTCCCCGCCCGCGGGGGTGAACGAGGACACGACGGTGAACGGCGTGGTGAAGGTGCCGTTGGCCGCGATGGGCGTGACCCACACGGTGTGGACGCCGTCTTGCTCGGGGTAGCACGCCGTGGACCGACCCGCCGAGGTGCCCACCTGGCCGGAGGGCTTGGCGCAGAACTGCACGTACACACCCTGGTCGGCGACGAAGTTCGAGCCAGCCACGGTGATGACCTGGTTGTTCGCCAGGTCGGTGCTCTTGGAGAGGGTCACGACGACGTCGTTGAGCGACGGCTCCTCAGGCTCCTCGATCACCGGCGGCTGGGTCGACGGATCGAACGAGATGGGGGTGTAGGAGTCGAGGGCGTAGTCGGAGGCGCCGCCGTTGTGGTCCCGGCGCACGAAGACACCGCAGCTGCCTGCGGTCATGCAGTCGACCGCCGACGGGTCACCGGCGAAGGCACCGGCCACGTCGAGCTCGGCGCTGAAGGCACCATCGGTGATGACGGGCAGCGTGGGGTCGGGCGGTGTCGGGGAGGCCCAGAGGCCCTGGCCGTCGCAGTCACCAGCAGCCGGCCGGCCGGCCGGGGTGCCGACCGTTCCGGTGGGCGCCTTGCACAGGCGGATGTACACGCCCTGGCCGGCGGGGTACCCGGTGCCGGTCACGGTGACGGTGTCCCCCGCGGCGTCGAGGCCGGTGGTGGGGGTGACGGTGACGCCCGGACCGTCCGCGGGGTCGGCGGCGAAGGCGATCGGCGTGAACGTGTCCTGGGTGTAGACGGCGGGCTCGCGGTGGTCGTTGCGGGTCTGGATGCCGCACACCACCCCGGTCGCCCGGCAGTCGATCGCCTTGAACGTCGACGCCACGGGGAAGGCGACCTGGAACGTGCCCTCGCCCGTCCACGCCGTGGTGCCCGATGGGGGGACGCCCGGGCCCGGGTTCACGATCCAGAACTGGGTGGCCGCGCAGTTGTCGCCCGACGCCCGGCCATCAGATGTGCCGGAGGCGCCGACCTGCTTGCAGAACTGGGCGTAGATCCCCTTCGACGAGTCGAAGCCCGACCCGTCCACCGTGATCGTCTCCCCGGCCGGGTCGATGCCCGAGGCCTTCGACAGGGCCACCACCGGGCTGGGCGGGTCGGCGGCGAAGGCGAGCGGCGTGAACGTGTCCTGGGTGTAGACGGCGGGCTCGCGGTGGTCGTTGCGGGTC
>CAZCVS010000205.1:0-6150 GCA_964501845.1 uncultured Iamiaceae bacterium | reverse complement strand
GTCAGTCGACCTCGATGGCCTGGCGGCCGTGGTACCAGCCGCAGTTGCCGCACACCACGTGGGGGAGCTTGGCGGAGCCGCACCGGGGGCAGACGCTGCGCGACGGCGCGTCGAGGGTCCAGGCGGAGGCTCGGCGGCTCCGGCTCTTGGACTTGGAGGTCTTCTTCTTGGGGACAGCCATCGTCGTGGTCCTGAGGTCGTGATCGGGGGCGCTGCGATGCGCCAGACGCGAGGGGTAGATGGTAGCGACCGAGGCCCACCTCAGTCGAAGCGAGCCACCCACACCCCGCCCCCGCTCGAACTTCCTGTGATCAGGCGGGGAAATGCCGCCGTCATCACAGAAAGTTCGTGGTGGGTGGCTCCGGGGTCAGAGGTCGAGGTCGTCGAGGGCGGCCCAGCGGGGGTCCTTGGCAGGCTCCGCGTCGGGCTCGTCACCCGGGATGGGGGCGCCCTCCACCACCGCCGGGAACGCGTCGGGGGCGGGTCCGAGGCAGTCGTCGGTGCACAGCGGGGCCAGCGGCAGCGCCAGCAGGGCGATGTCGTGGAGCAGCGGCCCGAGGTCCACCTGGTCGTGCTCGAGCGGCCAGGTCTCCCCGTCGGTGGGCTTGGTCTCGTAGACCTCGCGGATCTCGATGGCGGCCGTGCCCGACAGATCCTTCAGGCAGCGCCGGCATGCCCCGGTCCACGGGATCTCGGCCGAACCGGTGAGCACCACGCCCTCGTGGATCGACTCCAGCTCCCCCGCGAACGAGATGGGCGACCCGTCGGGGATGGCGACGTCGGTGAGGCCGAGGCCGTCGGCCACCAGCGTGCGCTCGACCGGCATCCGGCTGCCGGGGCGTCGGCGGATCTCGGTGACGGACACCAGGACCGCAGGCGGATGGCCGTCGGCGGGGTCGACCGCCGGGGCGGGGCTCACGACCGGTCCTGGTCGAAGAACCCCTCGTCCTCTGGGTCAGGCTCGGGCTCGGGCTCCTCCGGGCGGGCGAGGTTGGTGGCCTGGAGCTTCTCCCGGCCCGACCCCACCAACTTGAGGGTGCGTTCGAGCACGATCTCGAAGCTGGCGAGCTTGTGGTCGCAGAAGTCCTCGCACTCCAGGCGGAGCCGGCGGGCCTCGGCCTCAGCGCCGTCGAGGATCCGCCGGGCCCGGTGCTCCGCCGCCTTCACGACCTCCGTGCGCTGGACCATCTGCTCGGCCCGGGCCCGGGCGGCGTCGGTGATCTCGTCGCCGTCGGCACGCATCTTGGCCAGGTACTCCTCGCGCTCCTTGCGCAGCCAGCGGGCCTCGCGGAGCTCGTCGGGGAGGCGGCCGATGGCCTCGTCGAGCAGCTCGAGCACCTCTTCCTTGTTGATCATCGCCGAGGCGGACAAGGGCATCGGGCGGGCGGCGGCGATGAGGTCGGACACTCGACGCAGCAGCTCCTCGGCATCGACCTGGGTGCGGCCGCGCACGAGGGT
Source organism: uncultured Iamiaceae bacterium (assembly GCA_964501845.1). Lineage (GTDB taxonomy): Bacteria > Actinomycetota > Acidimicrobiia > Acidimicrobiales > Iamiaceae > Aquihabitans. The sequence continues at coordinate 4,692 of CAZCVS010000205.1, read as the reverse complement.
GCGGCGCGCCACCGGCTCCTCGGCCACCGGCTCGAGGTCGGCATCGGCGTCGAAGGGGCGGTCGTCGTACCCGCGGTCGTCGTAGTCCCGAGGATCGTGGGGCTGGTGATCGGTGCGCGGCGGGCGGTCGTCGTAGCTCATGGGCGCGGCTCCTGGAACGATTCTGCGAGACGGGCGGCGACCGGCGCCGGCACCATCGAGGACACGTCACCACCGAAGCGGGCGATCTCCCGGATCCACTTCGACGCGACGAACGAGTGCTCGGTGGCCGACGGGATGAATACCGTGTGGACCCCCGAGATGGCGAGGTTCATCTGCGACTGCTGGAGCTCGGACTCGAAGTCCGACACGGCGCGGAGGCCCTTGACCAAGAAGTCGGCGCCGACCTCCTTGGCCAGGTTGACCACGAGGTTGGAGTACACCGTGACCTCGACGTTGGGGAGGTGGGCGACGGACTCGTCGATCATCTCGCGCCGCTCCTCGAGGGAGTAGAGGCCCGTGGTCTTCTGCGGGTTGCCGATGGCAGCCACGACGACCGAATCGAACAGTCGCGAAGCCACCTCGATGAGCTCGAGGTGTCCGTTGTGGATGGGGTCGAAGGACCCCGGATACAGGACTCGGGTCACGAAGGAGCTCCGGCAGCGGTTGCGAACTGAACCACCGTACCGCCGTAGGTCTTCGACCTGATGCCAACGAGACCGGGCGGCAGCGCCACCTCCCGGTCCGATTCGATCACCACGACCGCGTCGTCGGACACGACGCCGACCAGCTCGGCGAGCAGCGCGCCCCATCCCTCGTAGGCGTAGGGCGGGTCGAGCAGGACGAGGTCGAACGGGCCACCCGGCGCGAGGGACCGCTCGACGGGACGGGCCAGGACCGTGGCCCGGTCGGCCAGCCCGAGGGCGCGCAGGTTCTGGTTGACGACCTCGACCGCCTGCGGATCGGTGTCGGCGAACGTGGCGTGGACGGCGCCGCGCGACAGCGCCTCGATGCCGAGCGCGCCGCTGCCCGCGAAGCCATCGAGCACCCGCGCCCCCGCGACCGCACCCAGACTCTCCAGCGCGTTGAACACCGCCTCGCGCACCCGGTCGGACGTGGGTCGGGTCCCGGCGCCCGGCGGGACGTCGATGCGGCGACCGCCCGCTGCGCCCGCGACGATCCGCAGCGCGCCCTTCACCGGTGCCCGCCGGGTCGCCGCCGGCGAGCGGCGCGGCCGCGGCGGCGGCTTGCGCGCGCTCATTGGGTCTGCGCCACGAGCCGGGCGCTCTCCTCCCAGAGCCAGCGAGCCTCCTCGCGGTTGCGGGCGTGGCGCGAGGCCCGCCAGCACCGGCCGTGGGACCAGTAGCCGCCCGTCCGACCGGCCACGCGGGGGCTCGTCGAGCTGGCCAGCAGGACCTGGGTCTTGGCCCCGGTTCGAGGCGACCGCAGCACGACGCGGCCGGTGATGTCGATCAGCTGGCCGAGGAAGCCGGTGTCGCCGTCGCGCCCGAAGCCGCTGTAGATGCTGCCCGGGTGCGCGCAGTTGACGGTGACGCCGGTGGCCCCGAGCTGGCGGGCCAGCTCGAGGGCGAACTGGGCGTTGGCCAGCTTGGAGCGCCCGTAGGCGGAGAAGCCGTTGAACCGCCCAGTGGTCTGGAGGTCGGCCCGGTTCAGCCCGCTGACGGCCCAGCGGTGGGCGAGCGACGACACCACCACGACCCGCGCCGGCGCGCTGGCGACCAGGCGGTCGCGCAGCAGGTCGGTCAACAAGAAGTGCCCGAGGTGGTTCACGCCGAACATCAGCTCGAAGCCCTCCACGGTCTCCTGGCGGGTGTCGACGATCAGGCCGGCGTTGTTGACCAGCACGTTGAGGCGGTCGTACGCCCCGAGGAACCAGGAGGCGAACGCCCTGATCGATGCGAACGACGCCAGGTCCAGGCTCCCGAGCACCACGTCGCTGCTGCCCGACCGGGCCACGACCTCGGCGAGGGCGTCCTCCCCCTTGGTCCGGCTCCGAGCCGTCATCACGACGGTGGCGCCCATGGCCGCCAGGGCCACCGCTGTCTCCTTGCCGATGCCGGAGTTGGCACCGGTGACGATGATGACCTGCCCCGTCAGGTCCTCGCGCTGCGTCTTGCCCATGGCCGCCGAGTCTCGCACCCACCCCAACCCCGCCCGAACTTCGTAGGTGACAAGTCCTGGGCGGGCGCTCTCACCTACGAAGTTCGAGATCGGGCCCCAACCCCATGATGAACTTCGTAGGTGACAGGTCCCGGGCGGGCGCTCTCACCTACGAAGTTCGGCGGAGGTTTGGGGCGGTACGGTCGGCGGGGTGAGCGAGACCCCTTCCCCCTCCGCCAGCGATGCGGTCCGCATCGTCCGCATCGGGCGTCCGGAGCGGCGCAACGCGGTCAACTCCGAGACGGCCGAGCGGCTGCACCGGGAGTTCCTGGCGTTCGACTCGGACCCGACCGCGAAGGTGGCGATCCTCACAGGTGACGAGTCCGCGTTCTGCGCCGGCGCGGACCTGACCGACCTGCCCCGGCTGCGCGACAGCGGCCCGATGGGGCCGACCCGCCTAGCGCTGTCCAAGCCCGTGATCGCGGCGATCGAGGGCTGGTGCGTCGCCGGCGGGGTCGAGCTGGCGGCCTGGTGTGACATCCGCGTCGCCGGCGCCGGGGCGAAGTTCGGCTGCCTGGAGCGGCGGTGGGGTGTGCCCCTCATCGACGGCGGCACCATCCGGCTCCCGCGCATCGTCGGCCTGGGCCGGGCGATGGACCTGATGCTGACCGGCCGCGGCTTCGATGCCGACGAGGCCGAGCGGATCGGCTTCGTGAACCGCCTGGTCCCGGCGGGGTCGGCGCTGGACACGGCCGTCGAGATGGCCGAGCTGATCGCCTCGTCCCCGTGGCCGGCCGTGGTCCACGACCGGCTCTCCGCCTACGAGAGCTACGGCCTGTCCTTCGAGGACGCGCTGGCCAACGAGGACCGCCACGGCCGGGCCGTCATCTTCGACCCGGACTTCGCGGCGGGTGTCGCCCAGTTCCAGGCCAACCAGTCCAAGCGGCGCGCCGAAGGCGACCGGTGAGCGACCACCGCGCCGACGACGATCACGACGAGGGCCCGACCGACTCCTCCGGCGCGCTGCTCGTGTCGCCCACCATCGTGTGCATCGATTGCGGGAGCACCGCGCACCTGATGACGCGCCCCGACGACACCGGACGGTTCTGGCCAGGTGACCTCGTGAGCTACCGGTGCGAGGACTGCCTGGACCGCTGGGACCTCATCGTCCCCGGCGACGACCCCGAGGACGACCACGGTCCGGACTGGTAGCCGGCGTCAGACCACCCGGCGGGGCCGTGCGACCAGCTCGCCGCCGCAGTTCGGGCACGTACCGGCCAGTTCGCCATCGGTGCACGCTGCGCAGAACGTGCACTCGTAGGAGCAGATCCGGGCCTCGGCGCTGCCTGGCGGCAGCGCGCCCTCACAGCTCTCGCAGATGTCCCGCATCTCCAGCACGCCGCTCGCCTCCGCGCTCAGAACCCGCGCGGCTAGGTGGTCCTGAAGGTCACCCGGATCGCGGCTCGGGGGCGGGTTCTGAGCATCTCCTCGGCTGCGCCTCGGAGCAACCATGCCGTGCTTGTTGCTGAGAGGCCGAGCAACGCGATCGTCGGACACGTTCGCCCTGGTAGCGGCCTATCCGCTCGGCCTCTCAGTAGCCGTTCTTGTGGATCTTGTCGACGGCGATCTGGAGCACGACGCGCTCGCTCTGGATGGGGTTCGGGTACTCGTCGACGCCCATGTACTTGTTGGCCAGGGCGTCGATGTTGGCCCGGGCGTCGTCGCCACCGATGGTGCCCACCACGCGGCCGCGCGCCTCGACGTACTGGTAGGCGTTCTCGGTGTTGAAGACGGTGACGGTCACTCGGGGATCGCGCTCGGTGTTCTTGAACTTCTGGCGGTGGACCTCCGTGTTGATCAGGAGGTGCTCGCCGTCGTCGCCGACCCACATGATCTGGGTCTGGGGCTGGCCGTCGGCCATGAGGGTGGTGAGGGCGGCGAAGTTCTTGCCGGCGAGGAGGGACGCGAGGTCTGCATCGAGGGTCATGGCCGGACCATACCGGCGCGGGGGGCGCGATCTGGACGGCCGGGTCGCAACGGCCCGTAGCCTGCGGCCATGCGCTTCAGCTTCTGGATCTCCACGCAGCACACCTGGGACGAGACGCTCGATCTGGCGACCCACGCCGAGGCCACGGGGTGGGACGGCCTGTGGGTCGCCGACCACTTCATGCCCAACGACGACACCGCGCTCGACCAGCCCATGCACGAGGCCCTCGCGCTGCTCGGTGCCCTCGCCGCGGCCGTCCCCCGTGTCCGTCTCGGCTCGCTGGTGCTCGGCAACACGTACCGCCACCCGGCAGTCGTCGCCAAGACCGCCGCCACCATCGACCACATCTCCGGCGGGCGCCTCGTGCTCGGCATCGGCGCCGGCTGGCAGGAGAACGAGCACGCCCGCTACGGCATCCCGCTCGGCACCGTGAAGGAGCGCCTCGACTGGTTCGAGGAGGCCTGCGAGGTGATGGTCTCGCTGCGCGACGACGCCCGGACCACCGTCGCCGGCTCCCGCTACCAGCTCGACGACGCGCCGGCGGAGCCCAAGCCCACCGGTCCGATGCCGCTGCTGATCGGCGCCAGCGGCCAGCAGCGCATGGC
>CAZCVS010000204.1:0-6152 GCA_964501845.1 uncultured Iamiaceae bacterium | reverse complement strand
AGATCGAGCAGACCGAGCTGTCCGTGCGCTCGGCCACCGTGCTCATGGTCGACCTCTCGCTGTCGATGCCCATGCGCGACAACTTCCTCGCCGCCAAGAAGGTGGCGATGGCCCTGCACTCGCTGATCTCGACGCGCTATCCGCGCGACTACCTCGGGCTGGTCGGCTTCAGCGAGGTCGCCCGGGTCATCGAGCCCCGCGAGCTGCCCGAGGTGAGCTGGGACTACGTCTACGGCACCAACATGCAGCACGGCTTCCAGCTCGCCCGCAAGATGCTCTCGCGTGAGCACGGCACCAAGCAGATCATCATGATCACCGACGGCGAGCCCACGGCTCACATCGCCGGCAACGGCCAGCCGGTGTTCCACTACCCGCCGACGCGCGAGACCGTCGACGCCACCCTCACCGAGGTCATGCGGGCCACGCGCGAGGGCATCCGCATCAACACCTTCATGCTCGATGCCACCGCGCACCTCCAGCAGTTCATCGAGCAGCTCACCCAGCTCAACAAGGGCCGAGCGTTCTTCACCACACCCGAGACCCTGGGCGACTACGTCCTGGTCGACTTCCTCGAGTCCCGCCGCAACATGAGCCGCGCCGGCCGAAGCCGCCGAGCCGGCTGACTAGGACGAGCGCCGGGCGCGTGTCCGGCGTCGGGGCTTCACCGTGACGCGGCGGGCGACGAAGTCTCCGATGGCCGCGGCCAGGGCGTCGGGCTCCTCGACCGGGAGCGTGTGGCCGGCATCGGCGAACGTCACCAGCTCGCTGCCGGCCACGGCATGGTGGATGGCCTCCGAGCAGCGTGCGGGCGTGAAGACGTCGGAGCCTGCGGCGGCGACGAGCGTGGGCGCGGCGATGTCGCGAAGCAGGTCGGTGGCGTCGTGGGCCCGCATCGCACCGGCCATGAGCACGACCACAGCCGGGTCGACCGACTTGAGGTGCAGCAGGTAGGGGTGCAGGTCCTCCTTGGTCGCCTTGGGCCCGGCGGCGCGGGCGAGCCGGGCGCCGAAGTGCCCCACCGACGCCGGCCCGATGGTGGCCCACACGGGGGACAGGAGCTCCGGCAGGTACCGGATGAGGGCGGCGCCGACGGGGAAGGTGAGGTCGCCGATCGACGTGCCGTAGAACGTCTTGGCCGGGTTGGCCGCCGTGCCCGCGATGAGCACCAGGCCGAGGACCCGGTCGGGGATCTGCCGGTACACCTCGAGCGCGGTCTGCACCCCCATGGAGTGACCGACGACGAGTGCGTCGCGCACGTCGGCGTCGTCCATCGCCGCGACGAGGTCGCGGGCGAGCCGGGGCATGGAGACGTCGTCGATGGTGAGGTTGCGGGCGCCCCGTCCGGGCTCCCGAGGTAGGCCCGAGCGGCCGTGACCACGGGTGTCGGGGAGCAGGCACGGGTGCCCCGCGGCATCGAGGAGGGGGAGGAGCTTGCCCCAGTAGGCGTCGCTGCACGACCACCCGTTGGCGAACACGATCGGGACGCCGGCGCCGTCGGGATTCCGGTACGTGTACGCGATCGGGGTGCCGTCGTCAGCGAGGACCCGGCGCTCCTTGGCGAACAGGGCGTAGCCCTCGTCGGATCCGGGAGCCGGCTCCCACGGTGCGTCGATGGCCTCGGTCATGGGTCTCCCTCTGGCCAGCAGCCAAGTTCTGCTTGCGCGAACGTCCGCCAGCGGCGAAGATCACACCAATGTAATTCCATGCGTGGTATGCACCGTCCCGACGGCGCCGACCACCACCGGTACCCGATCGTACGGGCGCCGCCCGAAGCGGGACGACTCTGGGGGTCAGCCCATGAATGACACCATCGAACCAGCAGACGCGAAGGGTTGGCAGGACTACGCCAACTGCCTGGGCGTCGATCCCGACCTCTTCTTCCCCGAGCGGGGCGCGTCGACGCGCGAGGCCAAGGAGGTCTGCAAGGGCTGCGTGGTGCGTGAGGACTGCCTGGAGTACGCGCTGGCCAACGGTGAGAAGTTCGGCATCTGGGGTGGCCTGAGCGAGCGCGAGCGCCGCCGCATCCGCCGTCAGCGGGCGCTCGCCCGTCGCACCGCCCTGGAGGCGGAGGCCGCCACCGTGGCCGACACCGCCACCGCCTGACCTCGGCTCAGCGCACCTCGCGCGCCTGGCGCGCCTCGATCGTCCGGTCCGGCCCAAGGTCCAGCTCGTCCCAGCGCGCCGCGTCCTCGAGGTCCAAGATGCGGCGTGGCACCAACCCCACCAGCTCGCACCGGTCGATGGCCGCCTGGGCGGCGATGGCGTCGACCACCGCCCCGGGGCCGGTCACGTCGGGCGCGATGAGGTTCATCGAGACCTGCACCTCGTCGCCGACCTGCAACCCCAGCGCCCGCACCGACGAGCTCCGCAGCAACGACGCGATCTGCTTCGCCCGGTCGAGGTCCGGCTTCGTGAGCCACACGTTGTAGGCGACCAGCACCGGCCGGGCCCCGACCGCCATGGCCCCGGCGGTCGGGTGCGGATCCGCCGGTCCGCAGTCGGGCACGAGGGTCGTGAACGCGCCCCTGCGGATGTCGGGCAGGGTCCGCTCGGGTCCATAGCGGAAGCACGGCACCGTGAGCGCTTCCCCCGCCCACGCGCAGAACGCGTCGCGTGCGGCGACGGCGTCGGCGGCGCTCGACCCGTCGAGGGCCACGAACGGGACGACGTCGACGACGCCGATCCTCGGGTGGGCGCCCTGGTGGCGGCGGAGGTCCAGGCGCTCGACCGCGGCGCGGGCGACGGCCCGGGGCGCGGCCTCGCCGACGAGCGTGAGCACCGTCCGGTTGTGGTCGGCATCGGTGTGGACGTCGAGCAGGTCGGAACCGGCGCTGGCGGCGATCGCCTCGATGGCGTCACGGTCGCGTCCCTCGCTGATGTTCACCACGCACTCGAGCACGGGACCAGTCTCTCGGACCTGGGAGGTCCCCGGGAATTCGGACACCGACGTGGTGGTGGGCCCGGCGAGGGGTTACGGTGAACCCATGAACCTCGGTCCGACCGAACTCATCATCGTCTTGGTGATCGTCCTCGTCCTCTTCGGCGGCGCCAAGCTGCCCAAGCTGGCGAAGTCGTTGGGCGAGGCGCAGCGCGAGTTCAAGAAGGGCACCGACGAGGGCGCGGGCGAGGCCGCGGCCACGTCGACGCCGACGCCGACGACCCCCGCATCGCCGGTCGACTCCGACAAGCCGGCCGGCCCCGCCGTCTGACCCTCACCCTGCGGTCGGCGATCGCCGACCGTCAGATCGTCGCGGCTGCCTCCTGGCGCCGGCGACGCAGGATGCGGCGGCGCTCCCGCTCCGAGCAACCGCCCCAGACCCCGTGGTCGATGCGGTTCTCCAGCGCGTACTCGAGGCAGTCGGCCTGTACGGGGCACTCGGCGCAGATCTGCCGGGCGGCATCGACGCCGACGCCGTCACTGGGGAAGAAGGCCGCCGGCGGGTAGTAGCGGCAGTGACCTTCTTGCATCCACTCGAGCTCGACCTCGTCCATCGGTGACTCCTCTGGGAGCCGAGGCTCCCGCTCGTCGATCTGGCACCGTGCGGCGCCGTCCTGCGTTCTCGTCGGGCCCGGGAGACACGGCGATGACCGAACAGACGGCTCCGGCCCGCACATGGTTCCCCGTGGCTGGTGCAGATTCGGTGCAGACGCGGTGGAGATCCGGCCAAAACCTGCTTGCATGGCGGGATGGGTCCGGGACGCAAGGCTGGTCAGCCGCCACCGCCGAAGGGGTCCGCGTTCGACCCCTGGGCACCCCGCAGCCCCGGCAGCGCGCCGTCGTCGCCGCCTCCTGCTCGCGCCGCGGCCACGGTGCCGACCCGGCAGAGCGCGTTCGGCGGTACGGCCGCAGGCTCGTGGCCCGGGTCCGCCCCGCCGACGCACCCGCCGTCCGCGCAGCTCGGGGGTCGGGCCCCGGTGGCCGATGATGCCCGTCCCTCGGGGGCCCCTCCGGTCCCACCCACCTCCTGGCCCGACCCGCGCCTGCCGGCTTCGGCTCCCGGCCCCGAGGAGAGCGGCCCGCGCAGCGTTGCGCTGTTCGCGTTCTGTGCGTTCTTGGTCGGCGCCGTGCTGGTGGGCGCGGCGTTCGCCGCCTACGCGCTCGGTGATCGCCGTGACGAGGGTGCGTCGACGTCGACCACCACGACCGCGGCGCTGCGCGCCGATGGCCCGCTCGACATCCAGAAGATCCTCGACGTCGCCCGGCCCTCCGTCGTCACCATCCAGACGGGCGGCGAGAACAGCATGTTCGGCGGCGCGGGGACCGGAGTGGTGATCTCCGAGGACGGACTGATCCTCACCAACGCCCACGTCATCGAGGGCGCGGGCGGCCGCATCTCCGTGCGGTTCAACGACGGCACCAGTGCCTCGGCCGAGCTGGTGGGCGCATCGACCGGCGATGACATCGCCCTGATCCAGGCCGACCAGGTCGGGCTCACCCCGGCGGTGTTGGGCTCCAGCGCCAACCTGTTGGTGGGCGACCCCGTGGTGGCCATCGGCAACGCCCTCAACCTCGGCGGCGACCCCAGCGTCACTAGCGGCATCGTGTCGGCGAAGGACCGCGAGATCAGCGACGGTTCGATCAGCCTCGACAACCTCATCCAGACCGACGCCGCGATCAATCCGGGCAACTCCGGCGGCCCGCTGGTCAACGCCAACGGCGAGGTCGTCGGCATCAACACCGCCATCATCGCCGGGGCCCAGAACATCGGCTTCTCGATCGCCATCGACTCGGTCGAAGAGCTCATCGAGAAGCTGAAGGCCGGAGGCGGGGACCTGACGGGGGACACCGCCGTGCTCGGGATCTCCACCATCGATGCCAGCTCGCCCGAGCTGCCCCAAGAGGCCAAGGACGAGTTCGGCATCACCGCCGAGGAGGGTGCGGCCGTCATCGCCGTCGATCCCGACGGCGGTGCCGGGAACGCGGGCATGCAGGTCGGCGATGTGATCACCGTGTTCGACGGTCAGGCGGTCACGAGCTCCACGGAGCTGACGCGGATGGTGCGAGCCCATGAGCCTGGCGACTCCGTCCCCGTCCAGGTCGAGCGTCGAGGCCAGCGCCAGACCTTCACGGTCACCCTCGGCCCCTGACGCCACGGTCCGCGGCGGCGAGATGAGCGATCGCGACCGTCACCGCTAAGGTTCTCGACATGTCTGCGACCGAACCCGAGCTTCCCCAGGAACCGCCACGAGGCCACGTCCGCGTGGTCTACCTGGGCCCCGTCGCCCCGCACTGGGACCTCCAGAGCGACTTCGGCGATCGTGCGCTGGTCGAGGGCTTCCGTGTGCGCATGCAGGCTCGCCTCCAGCTGGTGCCCCCGCACGATCCGCAGTTCCGACGCAACCGGGAGCGCGTGATCCGCGATGCCGAGCGCGAGAACCTCCTCCTCGACTGGGACCTGGGCCTCCCCGAGGACGAGTAGCCCACGAGGCCATCGAGCCCGTCAGCCATCGTTCACCGGGCGTCCACCTCCTGGGTGATTCGGGATCTGACCCTCTCGCTACGATCCGGGCATGGATGCTGCGGGTGCTTCGTCGTCGAGCGCGGATCACGGTGCCGCCGATCCTGATCGGTTCTTGAACCGGGAGCTCTCCTGGCTCGACTTCAACGCCCGCGTCCTCGAATCGGCGGCCGACCCCCGGGTCCCCCTCCTGGAGCGGGCCAAGTTCTGCGCCATCTTCAGCCAGAACCTCGACGAGTTCTTCCAGGTCCGCGTGGCCGGGCTGTCGGACCAGCTGGTCGCCAAGCTGGGCCGGACCTCACCCGACGGCAAGAGCCCGGGAGACCAGCTCAAGGCCATCGCGGCTCGCGTGGGCGACCTCGTCGACCGGCTCGAGCACCTGTTCCTGGAGGACATCGTCCCGGGGCTGGCCGATGTCGGGATCGTGTTCTCGAGCTGGCCCGAGCTCGACGAGGACGACCGGGAGTACCTGGTCGAGGAGTTCGAGACCCGGATCTTCCCGGTGCTCACGCCGCTCGCCGTGGACCCCGGCCATCCGTTCCCGTACATCTCCAGCCTGTCGCTGAACCTGGCGGTCGTGCTGCGGGACCCCACCAACGACGAGCGGCGCTTCGCCCGGGTGAAGGTCCCGCCGCTGCTGCCCCGCTTCGTGGTCATGCCCGATGGCGAGCGGCACGAACCGCTCGCCATCGG
>CAZCVS010000203.1:0-6158 GCA_964501845.1 uncultured Iamiaceae bacterium | reverse complement strand
TCGTCGTCTCCACCGAGCGGGCCCGCAAGATGGTCCGCGAGTGGGGCATGAGCGAGCGCATCGGGCCGATGGCCTGGGGCTCCCAGGGTCAGGTGTTCCTCGGTGAGGACCTCATGGGCAACGCCCGCGACTACTCCGACGAGACCGCCCGGGTCATCGACCAAGAGGTCGAGCAGATCCTGCGCGACTGCGAGCGCCGCTGCGAGGAGCTCCTCACCACCAACCGCAACGGCCTGGACCTGGTGGCTCGCAGCCTGCTGGAGCACGAGACCATCGACGGCGCCGAGGTCCGCCGCCTGTGCGACCTGGGCGCCAACCCGTCCGCCAACCTCCACCACGAGCCCGAGCCGGCCCAGACCGACAGCTGATCCACCGGCGGTCACCACCCTGATCCGAACTTCGTAGGTCACAGGCCCGAGATGGGCGCTCTCACCTACGAAGTTCGGGGAAGATCGGTGGGGGTCAGTCGTGGTCGCAGCCGCCGGAGTGGTCGCACCCCTCGGGGACCGAGCCGGGCTCGCGCAGTTCGGCCAGGGCCGCCCAGAGGTCGGTCGCCGACGGTTCGCCCACGAAGCTGCGGCGCACCGACCCCACCGGGTCGACCAGGAGCACGAGCGGCACGGCATCGATGCCGTAGCGGTCGTGGAGGTCCTTGCGCTCGAGGTGATCGATCTCCTCGAACGCCACCGCCTCGGACTCCAGGAGCTGGGCCTTGGCCGCCGTCCCCCGGCAGGCCAGGCAGGTCGCCGAGGAGAACAGCACGACGAGCCACGGCGCGTCGGGGCGGGCGAAGTCTCGCCGGTCGACCAGCGAGGGCACGGTCCACGACGAGCCGCGCTCGGGTTCGGGGGTCGTGCGGCGCTGGAGGTACCAGGCGATGGCGCAGGCAACCGCGCCCACGAGCACCACGATGGCCAGCTGCGTCATCGGCCCAGTCTGGCTAGCTGACGGGAGCGAGCGCCACCACGGACTCGGGGAACGGCAGCGCCGGCTGCACCGAGATCCCCGGGCCTTCGGCAATCGAGATCGTCGACGCGACCACGAGTGGCTTCGAGCCGTGCACGATGACGGTGGCGGCCGGTCCCGCACCGCCGAGATCGAGCGAGCGCCGGTCGCCGGCGGGGATGACCACCGATGCGGACTCCAGCACGTCGCGGTCGCCCTCGGAGAGGGTGATGACCGTGACGCGGGCCGACGTGTCCCCCGGGTTCAGGACCTGCACGCTGGTCCTGCGGGCTTGGGTCGGTCCGCCCTGGGTCACCATCCAGTTGGTGGCGGCGATCGGGCTGCCAGCACTCGCGGCCGCACCCTGCCGGGTCGCTGGATCCCTGGAGAACGACAGCCGTTCGGCGACGACGGGCACCCCGTCGAGCGAGCGCACGTCGACCCACAGGTCCAGGTCGCTCATGATGCCCGGCACTTCGTTGAGGTCGACGATGGCCTGCTCCCGGGGACGGATGGTCAACGCGATCGGCTCGATCTCGGGGTTGCGCTTCGGCTCCTGGTACGTGAGGACGACATCGATCTCCGCGGTCTTGGCACCCGGGTTGTAGATGGCGATCCGCGTCTGGACCCCCGCGGCGACCCGGGCTCCGGGGATGATCCAGCGCGGGGCGCGCACCGGCAGGGCCGGCGTGGAGACGAGGCCCTTGGGCACACTCGCGCTCTCGCCGCTCCCGACGGGATCGCCGGTGCCGTCGTAGGTCTGGACGCGGTCGACGACGACGCGGCCCGAGCGGGTGACGATGGTGGCGGCGATGGCCGAGCGGTTGGTGATGATCTCGCTGAGCTTGATGGTGCGCACCGAGCGACCCGGGATGGTCAGCGCCCGCAGCGAGCGCGGGGCCCGGGACCCGGTGTCGGTGGCGAACGTGACGGTGACGCTGGCGGCATCGGGGAACGGGTTGAACAAGGAGAGGTACTCCTCGGCACCACGGGCGGTGGAGCCCGAGGGCACGAACCAGCGGTCGCTCGCCACCGACGAGCAGGGCGAGGCGTCGAAGCCGAGCGGCCCGGTCACCTCTCGATCGACGCCGACCCGTCCACCGCGGACCTCGACCACCGCGCCCACCCAGTCGGCCTCGAGCACCTCGGAGGCCTTGACGCGCGCCCGGCCGTGGGCGGGCACGTCGACCTGGGTGGCGGCCTCCTTGCCGGCCGCGTCCAGGAACGTGACCTCGGCGACCGCGCCGCGGCGGTGGTCGTTGGCGAGCAGCAGGGACAGCTCGGCTGCACCCTCGCCGGTGGCCGTGCCACCGGCGCAGTACCAGGAGGTGGCGATGGCATCGGAGGCGCTGACCGACGGGAGGCGAGCGGTGTCGAGCACCGGGTCGACGGTGGCTGGCGGCTTCGACGGTTCCTCGGCGGAGACCATGACCGCGCCGACGACGAGCGCGGTGAGCGCGGCGAACGGCAGCCACCGGCGGGGGGTGAAGCGGCGAGCACGACGGCGGCGTGCCGCTCGGCGGGCCATCAGGCGTCTACCCCCTCGGGCTCGGCGAGCCGTCCCAGGTCCGGAGCGGGCGCGGCACGGCGCGGCGCGGCCGCGGCGGCGGCCCGCTCCGCGTCCCGGCTGCGGCGGTGGGCCCGCCGCCAGCTCCACAAGACGAGCACCCACAAGACGCCCTCGCCGAAGGCGATGGCGCGGTGGCTGACGGGCGTGTCGAAGGACAAGCTGCCGGGGCCGGTGCGGGTGGCGCCGAACTGGTTGGCCCAGCCGTAGGTCTCGCTGCGGCGCAGGGCGACGCCGTCGACGCGCACCCGCCAACCGGCATCGGCGGTGCTGGCGATGAGCAGGTCGCCGGTCTCGGGGACCTGCCCCCTCGCTCCATCGACGCCGTCAGGCTGCTTGAGCGCGGGCGCCGCAGCCGCGAGGTCGTCGCCCGCAGCGTCGGTGAAGCTCGTGCGATCGCCCTCGCGGTCGGGAAGCACGGCCCGCGCCGGCACCCAGGCGAGGTTGCGGTAGACGGTGAGGCCGTCGGCCACGGGCACCCGCTTCAGGTCGAGCTGCTCGGCGAGGGCGTCGAGCGCGGGCACGGCCGCCGGGTTGGCCGCCGTCTCATCCGTGGTGGGCGCGAGCTGGCTCTGGACGACCACGTAGCGCACGCCCATCGGACCGAGCAGGCGACCGAGGCGGCTGGTGCGGCGGTCGGTGGCGGCGCGGAGGGCCTCGCCGACCAGCGGGCTGGCTCCCGCCTCGGGGACCACGAAGCGGTCGATCATCGTGGGCGAGCCCTCGTCGGAGGTGCCGTACGCGAGGTGGTCGTCGAACTTCCAACCCGCAACCGGGAGGACGGCCGGATCGCCGAGCCACACGACGCGGAAGGCGCCGTCGCCGGTGTCGTCGAGCAGGCCGCTCATGCCGGTCAGGTAATCCGAGGTCGGCGTGCGCCAGCGGCCGTCGAGCAGGCCGCTCGCCAGTGGCGCCGCGCCGAGCACGACACCCAGCCCGGCGGTGACGGCGAGCACCTGCCGCCACCCGAAGCGGTAGGCGCGCAGGTCGGTCTCGAACGCAGCCAGCCCCAGCGCGGCGGCCAGGCCCAGGGCGGCAGCCACGGGGGCCAAGATGACCTCGGAGCTCGGGAGCCCACCGGGGAGGTGGCCCTGCTGGCTGGCCCACAGGACCGCCCAGCCCCCGAGCACGACCATCCACGCGCGCACAGCCCACTCCAGCCGCCACGACCGCCCGATGATGACCGGGAGCGCGCCGGCCAGCAAGAAGGCCCAGCCCAGCGGCGGGGCACCCCACGGACCGGTCTCGAACCGGAGGATCTCGCCGAGCGTGAGGGGCGTGGTGCTGGCGCTCGACACGCCCGCGACGGACTCCCACGGCGACGGCCCCGTCACCAGGTCCAGCGCCCAGGGCAGGTTCAGCACCACCGCGAGCACCGACGCGCCCAGGGCCACGACGAGCATCCGGGCCAGGCCGACGATGCGGAAGCACAAGATGGAGCCGAGGGTGAGCCCGGCGGCCACGGCGACGGCCAGCACGATCACAAACGGGACCAGGGTGGCGACGACCGCCAGCGCCAAGCCGAGGCCGAGCACCACCCGCAGCGGCGAGCGCTTGCGGAGGTGGGCAGCAGGCTCGTCGGGCGCGGCCCCGGCCGGGCCGAACGGTGCCGCGCCGCTGGCGCGGCCCAACGCCAAGATGAGCCACGGCGACAGGGCGTAGACCAGCAGGCCGCTCCAGGACCCCTCGGCGATGGCGTTGTACGGCACGGGGATCGCCAGGTAGACGGCGAAGCAAGCCACGCTGGCGCGAGGCGAGCCGATGGGCTTGGCCAGCCGCCAGGCGCCGATGGCGCCGACGGGGACGGTGCCCAGGATCAGGACCGTCCGCAACAGCCCGAGCGCGCCCAAGAAGACGTACCCGAGCACGCCGAGGAGGCCGTCACCGGTGGGCTGTGCACCCGGCGAGCCGAGCCCGGCGTGGCGCCAGCTGCTCCACCAGGTCTGGAGGAACACCGAGGGCGACGACGGCATCTTCGAGAACTGGCCGATCGCGGGGATGCCGCCGAAGATGAGGTCGCGGGAGCTGACGAGCAGCAACAGGGCGAGGATGGCGGCGAACGCGGTGGTGAACTGCCGACCGCCTTCGCGCAGCGAGCCGGCGAGGTCCCTGGACGAACGGGTGACGGAGGTGACGCGATCCTCACGGCGGTTGCCGATCTGCCCCCGGATGAACGCGCTGAGCCGGGCGCTGCCTCCGACCTGCAGCTCCCGCACCTCGTGGTCCGACACGGTCCGCATGGCTCGCACGGCCTTGCGCCGGGCGCGGATCTGGCCCTGGCGTCGGAGGTTCCACGGCCACGCGGCCACGACGTCGCGCGCCTGGTCCGGGTGGCCGGCCAGCACCGCGTAGACGGCCTCGACCACCGCGAAGAGCACCGCCTGGGGGATGATCCGGATGCGGTGCCAGCGCCCGTAGTTCACGAGCGACGAGCGCAGCCGGTGCCGGGCCAGCTGGCGGCGGCGGTCATCGACGGGCACTCGGTCCCCGAGCGCCTCGAGGTGACGGACCCGCGTGACGGGGGCGATGAGCACCCGGGCGCCGACCACGTGGGCGCGCCAGCAGAGGTCGAGGTCGTCACCGAGCCCGGCGATCTGGTCGTCGAAGCCGCCGATGGCCGCGAACAGGTCGGCGCGCACGAGCGTGCAGGCGCCGGGCACGACGAAGACGTCGCGGATCGCGTCGTGCTGCTCCTGGTCGAGCTCCAGCCGCTCGGACACCGGTGCGAGCGCGCCGGTCTTGTCGACCGACGCGCCCACCTGGAGCAGGCGGCGCGGGTCGCCCCAGTCGACGAGCTTGGGGCCGATGATGCCGGCGTTGGACCGGAAGGCCTCCTCCACCAGCGCCCGGATGGTGTCGGGCTCGAGGGCGATGTCGTCGTGGCACAGCGCGTAGAACGCGGCTCCCTCGACGAGCTTCACCGCCTGGTTGACCGCCGGTCCGAAGCCCGGGTTCTCGTCGATGCGGTGGACGTGCGCCGCCGGGAGGACCTCGGCGATCAGCGGAGTGGGATCGGTGTCGCTCGCAGCATCGACGACCAGCACGGACAGATCCGCGTAGGTCTGCTCGGCGATGCTGGTCAGCGTCTCGCGGAACCAGTCGCCGGGGTTGTGGGCGACCAATACGAGGACCACCGGGGGGACCGCTGCGGGCACCTCCTGCGTCGGGTTGGGGGGCGCGCCGTCCGACGGTGTTGCTGCATCCACGATGGGCCGAGGCTACCGCCCGAGGGTGGGCCGCCTGCGTCATGCACTCGTCATCGGACCGTCATCGGACCATCGTGCGACATCGGTCACCACCACCGTCGAGTGCTTGCAACTGTTATGCAAAGTGCGTAGTCTTGTTCGCAACACGGGTGCCCGAGACGGCGCCCACCCAACCTGGCAACCCCGCCGATCTCCCCCCAACCCCAGGAGCGCCATCATGGCCGATCTGAACCTCGACACCGTCACCGACACCGCCCGCGACGCCTTCTACATCACCGTCGGCGCCGGCGTCATCGCCTTCCAGAAGCTGCAGGTCCAGCGGGTCGAGCTCACCAAGACCCTCACCGCCCAGCTCGACGACGCCAAGGGCACCGCCAACGAATCGCTGGCGACCGCCAAGGCCCAGCTGGACTGCGCCTCGGACCTCGTCGAAGACCGCG
>CAZCVS010000202.1:0-6172 GCA_964501845.1 uncultured Iamiaceae bacterium | reverse complement strand
CGATGACCGGCACGCCGACAGCATCGCTGATGGCCTTCGTGAGCTCCAGGTCGAAGCCGTCGCGGGTGCCGTCGCGGTCCATGGACGTGAGCAGGATCTCGCCGGCGCCGCGCTCGGTGGCCTCGATCGCCCACTCGACCGCGTCGAGCGCGGTGGGGTTGCGGCCGCCGTGGGTGAACACGCCCCACCCCGCGCTGGGGTCATCAGCGACGCGGCGGCGGGCGTCGATGGCGACGACGGCGCACTGGCTGCCGAACACGTCGGCCACGTCGCTGATCGCCGCCGGGCGGTCGATGGCCGCGGTGTTGAGCGACACCTTGTCGGCGCCGGCCCGCAGCATCCGCCGGGCATCGTCGACGGTGCGGATCCCGCCGCCGACGGTCAGCGGGATGAAGACCTGCTCGGCGGTGCGGGTCACCACGTCGACCATCGTGTCGCGGTCGTCGGAGCTGGCGGTGATGTCGAGGAACACCAGCTCGTCGGCGCCCTCGGCGTCGTAGCGGGCGGCCAGCTCGACGGGGTCGCCGGCGTCGCGGAGGTCGACGAAGTTCACGCCCTTGACCACTCGGCCGGCGGTGACGTCGAGACAGGGGATCACCCGGGCGGTTCGCACGCGGCGACGGTACCGCCGGGGCCTGCGGGTCCCCAAGCGTGATCGGCGCGAGGATGCGGCCATGACCGAGCAGAGCCGCCGCCTCGTCCTCGCCCAGCGCCCCTCCGGGATGGTCGACGACACCATCGTCCGCGTCGAGACCGTCGAGGTGCCCGACCCGGGTCCGGGCGAGGCCGTGGTGCGGGTGAGCCACCTCTCGATCGATCCGACGATCCGCACCTGGATGGACGACGCCCCCGGCTACCTGCCGCCCATCGAGATCGACGCCGTGATCCGCAGCGGCGGCCTCGGGACGGTCGTCGCCTCGGAGAACGACCACTTCCCGGTCGGCGCCACGATCTTCGGCATGCTCGGCTGGCAGGACCACGCCGTCCTGGACGACACGCCGGGCGCCGGCCAGGTCGTGCCCGACGGCATGGACCCCACCGCGGTCCTCAGCGTGTTCGGTGTCACCGGCATGACCGCCTACTTCGGCCTGCTCGACATCGGCCAGCCGAAGGAGGGCGACACGGTGGTCGTCTCCGGCGCGGCGGGGGCCACCGGCTCGATCGTCGGCCAGATCGCCAAGATCAAGGGCGCGGCGAACGTCGTCGGCATCGCCGGCGGGCCCGAGAAGTGCGCGTGGCTGGTCGACGAGCTCGGCTTCGACGCGGCCATCGACTACAAGGCCGGGCCGGTCGGGCCGCAGCTGCGGACGCTCTGCCCCGACGGCATCGACGTCTACTTCGACAACGTCGGCGGCGAGATCCTCGACGCCTGCCTGGCCAACCTGGCGCTCAACGCCCGCATCGTCTGCTGCGGCGCCATCTCGGCCTACAACGACCGAGGCGAGGCGCCCGGGCTCAAGAACTACTTCTCGCTGATCACCCGACGGGCCCGGATGGAGGGGTTCCTCATCCTCGACTTCCAGGATCGCTTCGCCGAAGCGCAGGGCGACCTGTTCGGCTGGGTCCTCGAGGGGAGGATCAAGCACGCCGTCCACGTGGTCGACGGCCTGGAGAACGCACCGGACGCCCTCAACCTGCTCTTCACCGGCGGCAACACCGGCAAGGTGATCGTCGCCCTGTAGCGCTACTCCGTGTGGGCGGCGGCGAGGGCGTCGTCGATGGTGAGCGCGCCCTCGTAGAGCGCCTTGCCGACGATGGCCCCCTCGAGCGGGATGCCCTCCTCGGCCAGGCTGGCGAGCGAGCGGAGGTGCTCGGCGCTGCCCACACCGCCTGAGGCGATGATGGGGGTCTCGAGCGATTCCAGCAGCTCGACGTACAGCTCGACATCGGGGCCGGTGCCGGCCCCGTCGACGTTGATCTGGGTGGCGATGAGGGCGGCGAAGCCGGCATCGTCGAACTCGGCCGCGACGTCGGCGAGCTGGCGGCCCGAGCCCTCGACCCAGCCGCGGACCGCGACCTCGCGACCTCGGACGTCGAGGCCGAGCGCGACGCGCCCCGGGTACCGGTCGGCCAGCGAGCGGGCCCACGCCGGATCCTCCAGCGCGGCCGTGCCGATGACGACCCGCTGGAGCCCGGACTCCAGCAGGGCGAGGGCGTTCTCGTCGTTGCGCACCCCGCCGCCGGTCTGGACCGGCACGGCCACCGCCGCGGCGATGGCGGCGATCACGGGTCGGTTGACGGCCTCGCCCGTGCGGGCGGCGTCGAGGTCGACCACGTGGATCCACGGTGCGCCGGCGTCGGCGAACACCTTCGCCTGGGCGATGGGATCGCCGCCGTAGACGGTCTCCTGGGCGAAGTCGCCCTGGTACAGGCGGACGCACTGGCCGCCGCGGAGGTCGATCGCCGGGTACAGGTCCATGCCCCCATCATCGCCGTCACCCGACCCGCTCCCCCAAAGAGCCCTCAGGTGACGAGCTCCCACAGGCCGTCGTAGAGGCCGCTGCGAGCGCCGACCCCGGCGAGCAGCGCGTCGCCGTGAGGATCGGCCGGTCGGTCTCCGCCGCCCAAGCCCTCGAGCCACGCACCGACCTGCCGGGCGGCACCATCGGTCATCTCGTGGGCGCCGTCGGTCTCGGCGTAGGCGAGGGCGAGCCCGGTGTCTCGCAGCAGCACGGCCCCGGCCCGCGACGCCTCGATCGGTGCGAAGTGGTCCTGTTGGGCGCTCGACAAGAAGTAGGGGCGCCCGGCCGCGGCGGCCCGGTCGACGCGCAAGCCGCGCACCGGGGGCGGGAAGCTGCACACCCCGAACCCGGCGCTCGGACGGTGGACGACATCGGCGCCAAGCAGCAGGCCGAGCGCGAGCCCGCCACCCTGGCTGAACCCGCCGACCACCGACTCGGTCGGGGCCAGGGCGGTCTCCTCCGCCACCACGCCCAGCAGGGCGTCGATCGCCTCGACGCTCAGCCCGAACTGCCCCTCGGCCTCGTCCCGCGAGGAGAGGGCCCGGTGCCAGATCGCCCGGCCCCGGCGCTCGAACGGCGCCTCGGGCACGACAGCGAGGAACCGTCCGTCCGGGTCGAGGAGGTCGAGCCGCTCGACCAGGTCTCGGCTCGGCTCGCCGTACCCGTGCAGGAGCACGAGGAGCCGGGACTGCGGCCCGGGTCGCCGGATGATCTCATGGGCGAGGACGGGCGCGCGGCTCACGGCCCGATCGGATCACACCGGCAGCCCCGGCCCCAAAGCCGGGACGCGCCGTCCCGCATCTATCTGCTTGTGTGTATATATGTATTCACGTATGTTGAGACGATGCCGTCGTCCCCTGCCATCCTCGAGGTGATCGCCGAGCCGACGCGCCGGCGCATCCTCGACGTCGTGCGGACGGGCGAGCGCTCCGTCGGCGAACTGGTCGACGAGCTCGGCATGGGGCAGCCGGGCGTGTCCCGGCACCTCCGGATCCTGCGCGACGCCGGCCTCGTCGAGGTCCGCCAGGACGCCCAGCGCCGCCTGTACCGCCTGCGCCCCGAGCCCCTGATGGAGATCGACGCCTGGCTGGAGCCGTACCGGGCCGAGTGGCAGCACCGCCTCGACTCGCTGGAGCGGCACCTCCAGCGCACCTCCACTCGGATCGATCCCACCACGCGAACCCGCACCGAACCCGAGACCGAGGAACCCCCATGAACGACCCGACCGACCTCGCCTACGACGGCATCATCGAGCGCACGCCGGACGGCGGCGTGATCCGCTTCGAGCGCCAGCTCCCCTATCCGATCCGCGACGTGTGGAACGCCATCACCGACCCCGATCGGCTCGGCGACTGGTGGCTCCCCTTCGACGCCGACATCGCCGTCGACGTCCGAGAGGGCGGCGAGATGCACTTCGCCGGGCGGGGGGACGACGCCCCGGACATGACCTTCACGATCCTGCGGGTCGAGGCGCCGATGCTCCTCGAGCACACCCACGCCGACCCCACCTCCCGCATGCGTTGGGAGCTGGAGGCCACCGACACCGGTTGCACGCTCCGGCTCAGCCACTTCGTGACCGACGTCGACGCCGCGATCGGCAACTGCTACGTCGTCGGCCTGCACGCGTCGCTCGCCCGGCTGCTGCCGTGCGTGGCCGGGGCGCCCGAGGCCTGGGACTGGGACGGCTTCTACGCCGCCCAGTCCGCCTACGCCGAGTTGGGATTCGCCCCGGAGGTGGAGGCATCGTGACCCAACTGCTGCGCGTCCAGAACTTCGGCGTCTCCCGCGACGGCTTCGGCACCGGCGAGGGCCAGAGCTTCGAGCACCCGTTCGGACACGCCAACCCGATGGACTTCTTCTGGTGGGCCGGCGCCACCGCGAGCTGGCCGAACCGCACCGACCCCGGCGGCTCTCGCGGCGTCGACGACTACTTCACCCGCGACTACGAGCGGAACATCGGCGCCGAGATCATGGGGCGCAACAAGTTCGGCTACCAGCGCGGCCCCTGGGAGGACCTGGAGTGGCAGGGCTGGTGGGGCGACGAGCCGCCGTTCCGCACGCCGGTGTTCGTCCTCACCCACCACCTACGCCCGAGCTTCTCGCTCTCGGATACCACGTTCCACTTCCTCGACGCGTCCCCCGCGGAGGCGCTGGAGCAGGCCAAGGCAGCCGCTGACGGCAAGGACGTCCGCCTCGGCGGAGGCACCACGGTCATCCGCGAGTTCCTGGAGGCCGGATTGGTGGACACGCTGCACATCGCCCTCGCCCCGGTGGACCTCGGTCGCGGCGAACGGCTGTGGGACTCCCCCGACGACCTGCTCGACCGCTACTACCGAGAAGAGGTCGCCAGCCCCAGCGGCGTCACGCACCTCCTCTACTGGCGCCGGGAGCCAGACGCAGCGCCCGTCACCTGACGCCGGTACGGTCACCCCCATGACCGCTGTCTTCGTCCACGGGGTGCCCGAGACCACCAAGGTTTGGGAGCCGCTGGTGGCCCACCTCGAGCGGCAGGACGTGGTCCTCCTCGCCCTCCCCGCCTTCGGGTCGCCGCGCCCCGAAGGGTTCGACGCCACCATGCACACCTACGCCGACTGGCTGGCGGAGGAACTCGCGGCATTCGAGAACGTCGACCTGGTGAGCCACGATTGGGGTGGGCTCCTCGCCCTGCGAGTCCTGTCCAACCAGCCGGGCAACGTGCGCAGCTGGGTGTCGGACATGGGCGACCTGGACCCGACCTTCGAGTGGCACGACACCGCCAAGACCTGGCAGACGCCGGGCGAGGGCGAAGCGCTCATGGACGTCTTCCTCGGCGTCTCGATCGCCGACCGGGCGGCCATCCTCGAGGGCGTCAGCGCCCCACAACCGGGCGCCACGGTGATGGCGGAGCACCTCGACCGCACCATGGCCGACGCCATCCTCGACCTCTACCGGTCGGCCACGGACATCGGCAACGAGTGGGGTCCGGGCGTCGACCAGATCTCGGCCCCCGGTCTGCTCATCCAGTCGATGAACGATCCGTTCCGGAATCCCGCGCGGGTCCAGACGCTGGCCGACCGCACCAGCGCCCAGATCGCCACACTCGCCGACGCCGGTCACTTCTGGATGCTCGACGAGCCCGAGCAGTCCGCCCAGCTCATCACCGACTTCTGGGAGTCCCTTGCGTGAGCGCCAGGACGACCCGGCGCGCGCTCGTCGTGATCGCAGCCCTCGGCATCGCGCTGTCCGCCTGCGGCAGCGGCGGCGGCAGCGGCAGGGGCGACGACGGGAACCAGCCTGACCGCACGACGTCGACGAAACCCGCGGACACCTCCACCGCCAATGCCGAATCGACCACCTCGGCGCCTCCAGCCGACGTCGACGCCCCGACCGCCCTACGGGAGCGACTGGCCGAGGAGCTCGACGACGAGGACCTCGCCGCCGAGGTGGTCGCCGGCCTGTCGCCCGACGTCATCGCCAACCTCGAGGCGGTCACCGGCGGCGACATCGCCGGCAGCCCGAAGCTGGACTACGACCCCACCACCGTGGCACCGGACGAGGTCGACTCGCTCTGGGTCTTCGCCTACGGGTTCCGCATCGCGTCGGGGCCGCAGGTCGACGGCGTCGGCATCGGCGAGACCCCGCCGCCCATGGACCAGCTGACGCCCGGCCCGACCAACGAGGAGCTGGCGCGGCTGGCCGCCGACTTCGTGGAGGAGCACCCGGTGCCGATC
>CAZCVS010000201.1:0-6193 GCA_964501845.1 uncultured Iamiaceae bacterium | reverse complement strand
CCGCCGCCTCCGCCCGGCGCGGACCCCGGCTCCGTCCCGCCGCCTCCGCCCGGCGCGTTCTGATGGCGGTCACGGTTGGCGTCTTCGGCGCGGCCGGGCGCATGGGCTCCACGGTGTGCCGAGCGGTCGCCGACGACCCCGCCCTCGAGCTGGTGGCCGCGGTCGACCCCGGCGCGGCTGGCGAGAAGGTCGCCTCCGTCGCGGGCGTCGATGCCCCCTTCGAGGTGGCCGGGAAGGCCGAGCACCTCGACTTGGTCCCGCAGGTCATGGTCGATTTCACCCACCTCGAAGCGGCTCGCCACAACCTGGCGTGGTGCGCGGCGCAGGGCGTGCACGCGGTCGTCGGGACCACCGGCTTCTCCGAGGACGATCTCGCCCGCTTCCGGGACACGTTCACGTCGAGCAACTGCCTGATCGCCCCGAACTTCGCCATCGGTGCCATCTTGATGATGCGCTTCGCCGAGCTGGCTGCGCCGTGGTTCGAGACGGCCGAAGTGCTCGAGTTCCACCACGACGCCAAGGTCGACTCGCCGTCGGGGACGGCGATGCGCACGGTCGAGCGCATGGCGGCGGCCAGCGACGACTGGGCACCGGATCCCACCACCACGGAGGTCGTCGATGGCGCGCGGGGCGGCGATGGCCCGGGTCACATCCGCATCCACGCCATCCGGATGCGGGGGATGGTCGCCCACCAAGAAGTGGTGCTCGGCACCACCGGGCAGACCCTCAGCATCCGCCACGACAGCTACGACCGCAGCTCGTTCATGCCCGGCGTGGTCCTGGCGGCCAGGCACATCGCCGACCATCCGGGCGTCACGGTGGGCCTCGACGCCTACCTCGACCTGTAGGGAGCTCATGGTGGGGGACTCCGGCTACCGGGAGACCTTCGAGGCCCGCGGCGACCGCTACGACGACGCAATGCGCCGCTGGCCACGGGTCCGCGACGAGGAGTTCGGGTTCGTGCTCGCGCTCGCCGACCCCCAGCCGGGGGAGACGCTGGTCGACGTCCCGTCAGGTGGCGGCTACCTCGGCCTCCACCTGCCGGCCGGGGTCGAGGTCGTGGCGGTCGAGGTGGCGGAGGAGTTCGTCCAGCGGGGCCAAGACCACGGGACCCAGACGTTCGCCACCGGCTTGGAGGCGGCGGGGCTGCCTGCGTCGTCGGCCGACGTAGTGGTCTCGGTGGCGGGCTTGCACCACGAGGACGATCACGGTGCGCTGTTCGGTGCGTGGCGCCGGCTGCTGCGGCCAGACGGGCGGCTGGTGGCGGCCGATGTGGTGGACGGGTCGGCGGAAGCGGTTTTCCTCGACGGGTTCGTGGGGGAGTGGACCTCGACCGGTCATGCCGGCCACTACTTCGGCGACGACCTGGCCCAGACGGCCGAGCAGGTTGGCTTCGACGATGTGCAGGTGGCCGATGGCTGCTACCACTGGTGGGCCGACGACGAGCAGACGCTCGCCGCCTTCTGCACCAGTCTCTTCGGCCTGGAGGACGTCACGGCCGATCTGGTGCTCGATGCCCTGGCCGCAGGTCCCGGCCTCACCGTCGAGGACCACCGGGTCGGTCTGCGCTGGGGGCTGCGGGCCGTGGTCGCCCGCGCCGCGGGCTGACGCGCACGCCGGCCGGCGCCGCGGTGCGACGGCCGGGTCAGCCCTGGCGGGGCAGCAGCGTGCGGGAGGCCGTGGCCCACGCCGCGAACGCCCGGGACGACCGGGTCCGCGGGTAGGCGGGGTACAGGGCGCGGGCTGCGGTCATCGCGGCCAGCGCGGGCACGACGATGCGGGCGAGGTGGGGGCGACGGCTGAGCGTGCGGGCGGCGTCGACGGTCTCCGACGGCGACAGCATCCCGAGCTTCTGCTCCAGCCCTGGGAGCACGAGCGGCGGCGAGAAGATCCCCGAGGCGAACAGCTCCTCGACCCCCTCGGGTCCGAGCTTCACGCTCATGCGCCGGATGGCGTCGTAGCCGGCCAGGATCGCCCCGAACTCCCGCAGGTACGCGGACTGGTAGCGCCACAGGACGTCGGCGTCGCCGGGGTCGGCGGCTCCGGCGCCGGCCTCGGCCAGCACCTTGCCGGCGATGAGCCCGAAGCCGATGCCGCTCCCGTGCCCGGGCATGACCTGCGATGCGGCATCGCCGACGAGCGCGATGCCCGGCGCGGTGAACCGGTCGTAGGTGCGGCGCAGCGGGATCAGCCCGCCGCCGCCGAACCGCGTGGCGCCCATCCACGGGTGCTCGTCGCGGACCGAGCGGAGGATCTCCGGTCCGGTGGCGTTGCCGCCCGCAGGGATCGACCCGGTGAGGAGGGCCACCTCCTCGAGCGACTCGTCGACGTTGATGTTCACGGTGGAGTAGCCGCCGGCCATGGCCAGGGCGACGACGGCGTCGCCGGGCTCGGCCCCGTGCTCCTTCAGGAACCGGCGGGCGCCGTCGGGGTCGTCGATCGCGACGACGAGCTGCTGGGCCGAGCACAGGTCGGCGGCGGCGACGTCGGGGCAAAGGGCGGCGAGGGCGGGGACCTGGTTGCGGATCACGCCCGTGTACCCGGCGGCGTCGACCACGAGCCGGGTGGCGAACCGGACGGCCCGACCGGCCTCGGTGGCGGTCACGGCCGTGGGCCGGCCCCGGATCAGTTCGACCCCCACATCGGTGACACCCCAGCGCAGGTCGACGCCGGACTCCTCGGCGAGGGTCCGCAGGCGCTCGACCAGGGCGCGCATGTCGACCTCGCCGATGGGGCTCGGGTCGATGGCGAAGCGGTGGCGTCCGCTCGGGCTCACCATGTGGGCGGTCCCGCCGGACGCCCGCAGTTCAGGGGGTGCGGGCGGGGTCAGGCCGGCCCGCTCGAACTGCCAGTCGACGGTGCCGTTGCACCAGCGGGCCCCGCTCTTGCCGGCCGGTCGCCGCTCGAGCACGACGACCGAGCGCCCGACCCGGGCGAGCTGGAGGGCGGCGTTGAGCCCGGCCGTGCCCCCGCCGACCACCACCACGTCGACCTGATCGCTCATGCGGTGGGACCCTCCTCCAGCTCCGGATCCGGGTGCTCGAAGGCGTCCTCGACCGCATCCTCGAACGCCTGGAGCTCGTCGAGGGCGAAGGTCCCGCGGCGGCGCTGCCACCACAGGCCCCCGACGACCACGGTCACCGACGCGATCACCACGGGGATGCGGTGCTCGACGACCCACTCGGTGAACGCCGAGATGGTGTCGGAGAAGATGTCGCCGAAGATCACGACCGCCCCGAGGCGGATGAGCGTGCCGATCACCGCCCAGAGCATCAGGCGGATCAGCGGGTAGCCCACGGAGCCGGCCAGCAGGCACACCGGGTTGGAGGTGGTGATGATCATCACCATCCAGCCCCGCGTGGGGAAGTGGCGCTGCGCCCAGCGGACCAGCCGGCCGCCGCGCTCGGACCGCCCGCCGATCCAGTCGACCGTCCGCGGCCCGTACCAGCCGCCGGTCAGCCACAGCAGCGGCTTGGTGCAGATGAGCCGGAGCAGGCCGACCGACAGGAACACCGCGACCGGCAGCTCATTGACGACGAGCACCTGGTAGCGGGGCTTGGCGTTCAACACCAGGAGGGCGAGCGGGCTGCGGTCGACGAGCGACGCCCACAGCGCATCACCGATCCAGCCCGCCACGATGGCGGCGGCGATGGCGCCGAACACCAGGTTGCGCCGGGTCGGTGTGGGCGGTGGGAGCCGGGGGCGGTGCACGGCGGGTGCGTCGGTGGTCATGGGGTGTTCGTCACTCGGCCTGCTGGGCGTCGGCGACGTCCATCGTGGCCTCACCGACGAGCTCGACCTCGGCTTCGGAGATGCCTTCCTCCAAGTTCACCAGGTCACCGATGCCGTCGCGGCCGCCTCGGCGGTCGGACCAGACCGTGAGGGCGACGAGGACGATCGACAGGGCCGTGATGGGCCACCGGTAGTCGCCGATGAAGCCGGTGATCGACCCGAGGAGGTTCTCGAACACGCTGCTGAACGCCCGGATCAACATGAGGCGGCCGATGGTCCCGACGATGTTGGCGGCGAGGAAGGCGCCGTAGCTCATGCCGGCCGCCCCCGCGAAGAGGCAGACCGGGTTGTTGGGGGCGATGGCGACGACCACGAACCGGGCCTTGTCGAACCACACCTCGAGCTGGCGGAGCAGCTCGCCGTAGGTGGGGGCCTTGCGCTCCATCCAGCGGATGGCCGCGTCGCCGTACCAGCGGCCGATCCAGAAGAAGAACAGGTCCGGTGCGAACAGCCGCAGGAACCCGACTCCGTAGAAGACCACGGCGTCGAGGTTGTTGGACGCCAGGGCCAGGTTCCGGTTGGACGCGTTCATGGCGATCAGCCAGCCGGGATGGTCGTTCACGAACGTGGCGAACAGGATGTTCCCGACGTTCGAGAGCACCACCAGGAGCACCAGGAACCCGATCGTGGCGTTGCGCGCCAGCTTCGAGGGCGGACCGGACGCGGGAGGTCGGTCATCGGCGGTGGAGACCGCGGCGCTCGTGTCGTCCAAGGGGTCAAGTGTGGCAGGCGGTCCGAGGCGGCTCTGACTCGCGCGGCCGCCGACGAGCGTCAGCGGACGCTGGCGCGCTTCGCTAGGTTCCGGACAGCCGACGGATCGAACACAAGGGGACACACACATGCAGGGCTTGATGCAGGACTACCCGCTCACCCTCCCGCACATCTTCAACCGGGTGGAGCGCCTGTTCCCCGACAAGGAGATCGTGACCTCGCTCCCCACCGGCCGCGAGCGGATCTCCTACGGCGACTGGGCGGCACGCACGCGCAAGCTCGGTGGGGTGCTCGATGACCTGGGCATCTCGTCGGACGGTCGCGTCGCCACCTTCTCCTGGAACACGTCGCGCCACCTGGAGCTGTACTTCGCCGCACCCTGCACCGGCCGCGTCCTGCACACCCTCAACCTGCGGCTGTTCCCCGAGCAGGTCACCTACATCGTGAACCACGCCGAGGACGAGGTGATCTTCGTCGACAAGACCGTGGCCGGGCTCCTCTGGCCGCTGCTGTCGACGTTCACGACGGTGCGCCACATCGTGGTGATCGACGACGGCGGACCGTTCGACACCTCCGAGGTGCCCGACGGCATCGAGCTGCACGACTACGAGGAACTGCTGGCCGCGGCGTCGCCCGTCGAGTTCCAGGTCGACGACGAGAACCTGGCGGCATCGATGTGCTACACGTCGGGCACCACGGGCAACCCGAAGGGCGTGGTCTACAGCCACCGCTCCACCATGCTGCACACCATGTCGGCCATGTTCGCCGACGGCTTCGGCGCCCGGGAGTCCGACCGGATCCTCCCCGTCGTCCCCATGTTCCACGCCAACGCCTGGGGCCTGGCCCACGCTGCGGTCGCGGTGGGCGCGGACCTCGTCATGCCGGGACCGGCACTGGCACCGGAGCCGCTGGCCGAGCTCATCGAGTCCGAGCGCGTCACCGTCGCCGCTGGCGTGCCCACCATCTGGATGGGCGTGCTGCCGGCGCTGAAGGGCCGGGACACCTCCGCGCTGCGGGTCATCCCGTGCGGCGGCTCCGCGGTGCCCAAGGCGCTGTCAGAGGCGTTCCGCGAGCAGCTCGGCCTGCCGATCTACCAGGCCTGGGGCATGACCGAGACGTCGCCCGTGGCCACCGTCGGCGAGATCAAGTCCAAGCTCCGCGGCTTGCCCGAGGAGGAGCTGGCCGACATCCGGGCCATGCAGGGCCTGCCCCTGTTCGGCGTGGAGCTGCGGGTGATCTCGCAGGAAGACGGGTCGCAGGTCCCGTGGGACGGCGAGAGCCGAGGTGAGCTCCAGGCGGCCGGCCCCTGGATCGCCAAGGAGTACTACAACGACGACCGCTCGCCGGAGTCCTTCACCGAGGACGGCTGGCTGCGCACCGGCGACGTCGCCACCATCAACGCCGACGGTTACATCCGCCTCGTCGACCGCACCAAGGACGTGGTCAAGAGCGGCGGCGAGTGGATCAGCTCCGTCGAACTGGAGAACGAGATCATGGCCCACCCGGCCGTGGCCGAGGCCGCCGTCATCGGCGTCTCGCACCCCAAGTGGCAGGAGCGCCCGCTGGCCTGCGTCGTGCTGAAGGAGGCCGAGTCCGCCACCAAGGAGGACATCTTGGAGTTCCTCGACGGCCGCGTCGCCAAGTGGTGGCTCCCCGACGACGTCGTCTTCATCGACGAGGTCCCCAAGAC
>CAZCVS010000200.1:0-6207 GCA_964501845.1 uncultured Iamiaceae bacterium | reverse complement strand
ACGCGGTCATCGACAACACGCTCTCGCTCCTCGCCACGGTCACCACGGTCGACGATCTGGTGGCTGCGTGGGCCAGCACCCCGGAGGATCCGTCGTGACCGACCAACCGACCCCGATCGACGTCGATCCCGACGGCGACGACCCGCGCGCCGACCTCCGCT
The DNA here is from genome assembly GCA_964501845.1 of uncultured Iamiaceae bacterium. GTDB lineage: Bacteria > Actinomycetota > Acidimicrobiia > Acidimicrobiales > Iamiaceae > Aquihabitans. The sequence continues at coordinate 6,046 of CAZCVS010000200.1, read as the reverse complement.
GGGGGACCATCCCCGCCGCGCTCACCGACGCCGTCACCCGCGGCGGGGCGAGCGAGGCGCTCGTCGACGGAGACCGGTCCTGGAGCTGGAGCGAGCTGGGCCGTGAGGTCGATCGAGCCGCCAAGGCGTACCTGGCCGCCGGCATCGAGGTGGGCGACCGCGTCGCCATCTGGGCTCCCAACTGCGCCGAGTGGGTCGTCGCGCTCCTCGGCCTGCAGTCGGCCGGCGCCGTGCTCGTCCCGCTCAACACCCGGTTCAAGGGGGCTGAAGCGGCCGACATCTTGGAGCGCAGCCGGGCCCGGATCCTCGTGACCGTCGACGGGTTCCTCGACAACCGCTACATCGCCATGCTCGACGGGTTCGACCTGCCGCACCTCGAGCGCATCGTCGTGTTGCGCACCACCGTCCGTCAGGAGCTGCCGGCGGGCGCCGAGCGGTGGGAGACGTTCTTGGAGTCCGGTGACGCTGGTGCCGTCACCGACCAGTCGGTCGCGGCACGGCGGGCGCTGCTCACCTCCGACACCGTTGCCGACCTGCTGTTCACCTCGGGCACCACGGGGAAGCCCAAGGGTGTGATCTGCACCCACGGCCAGACCCTGCGCACGGTCGCCACCTGGGCCAACGTCGTCGGGTTGAACGACCAGGACCGCTACCTCGCCATCAACCCGTTCTTCCACTCGTTCGGGTACAAGGCCGGGATCATCGCCTGGCTGGTCACGGGCAGTGTCCTCGTACCCATGCCGGTGTTCGACGTCCCGAAGGCCATGGCGCTGATCACCGAGCAGCGCATCTCGATGGTCCCCGGTCCGCCCACGCTGTACCAGACGATCTTGAACCACCCCGATCGCGACCAGCTCGACTCGTCGAGCCTGCGCCTCGCCGTCACCGGCGCGGCCTCGGTGCCGGTCAGCCTGGTCGAGCAGATGCGCGACGACCTCGGCTTCGACACGGTCATCACGGCCTACGGCCTGACCGAGGGCTGCGGGTTCGCCACCATGTGCCGCCGCAGCGACGACGCCACCACCATCGCCATCACCTCCGGTCGGGCGATGCCCGGCATCGAGGTCCAGGTGGTGGACGACACCGGCACCGCGGTGGCCCCAGGGGAGGCGGGCGAAGTCGTGATCCGTGGCTACAACGTCATGCAGGGGTACTTCGAGAACCCCGAGGCCACCGCCGAGACGATCGACGCGGACGGCTGGCTGCACACCGGCGACGTGGGCGTCATGGACGAGCGCGGCTACCTCCGCATCACCGACCGGATGAAGGACCTGTTCATCGTGGGCGGCTTCAACGCCTACCCGGCCGAGATCGAGAACCTGCTGCTGGCCCATCCCGACATCGCCCAGGTGGCCGTGATCGGCGTGCCCGACGAGCGCATGGGCGAGGTCGCGGCCGCGTTCGTCGTCGCGGCATCCGGCACCACACCCGACCCAGGTGCGATCATTGCGTGGGCCCGGGAGAACATGGCCAACTACAAGGCCCCCCGCCAGGTCCACATCGTCGATGCGCTGCCCTTCAACGCTGGAGGCAAGGTCATGAAGTTCGAGCTGCGAACCCTGGTCGAGGAGGCATGATGTCGCCGGTCTTCGCTGCCGTGCCGACGAACGCCTTCGACTCCAACGACGGGTTCTTCCTCGGGGTCCTGCTGATCCGGGTCGTCGTCGGTCTCACGCTGGCCGCGCACGGCTACTTCAAGTTCTTCAAGGGTGGGAAGATCGCCGGCACCGCCCGGTGGTTCGACTCCATGGGCATGAAGCCCAACGGCAAGGTCCATGCCGTTCTCGCCGCCAGCACGGAGATCGGTGCCGGCCTGCTGTTCGCGGCGGGCCTGCTCACACCCCTTGCTGCCGCCGGGTTCGTCGGCCTCATGTTCGTGGCGGCCTGGACCGTCAACCGGCCGAACGGGTTCTTCAGTGCGAACCACGGCTACGAGTTCAACCTCGTCTTGGCGGTCGTGGCCGTCGGCGTGGCGATGATGGGGCCGGGGAAGTACTCCGCGGACTGGCAGCTGGAGCTGACCTTCCCCTTCCAACCCAAGGTGGCGCTGGCCCTCTCGGCTGGGTTGGGCCTCGCGGCGGGCATGGGCCTCGTGGCGGCCTGCTGGCGGCCGCCGGCGACCGAGTCCGAGGCCGCCCCGACCGACGAGGAGCCGGCACCGGCGCCCTCGGACGAGGCGTAGCTCGCGCTCGTGACAGTCAACCCCGACGCGCCGGTCTCCGATCCCGACCTCGAGCCCCGTGCCGCCGATGGTCGCGTGCCCGGTCGTCGCGGCCAGGCCACCCGCCAGAAGCTGCTCGACTGCGCGGCTGACATGCTGCGGACGACGTCGTACCGGGACCTGAAGGTCGTCGACATCGCTCGGGAGGCCGGCACGTCGCCCGCGACCTTCTACCAGTACTTCCCCGATGTGGAGTCCGCGATCCTGGTGCTGGCCGATGAGATGGTGGCCACCGGCACCGAGCAGTTCGCCGACCTGGTCACGGCCAACACCTGGAAGGGCCGGGCCGGCTACGAAGGGGCAGAGGCGCTCGCCGGGGCCATGCTCACCTTCTGGGCCGAGCACCAGCCGGTCCTGCGAGTGATCGACCTCGCAACCGACGAGGGCGATCCGCGCTTCGCCAACATCCGCATCCACCTGCTCAACGACCTCAACAACGCCCTCGCCGCGGCGGCCAAGGAGCACCAGAAGGCAGGCAAGGGCCAGCCCGGCATCGACTCCGAGGCCATCGCCGGCGTGCTCGTCGCCATGCTGGCCCACGTCTCGGCGCACCGGCTCGGGTTCGAGCTCTGGGGCGTGCGGGCCGACGACCTCCAGTCGACGATGGCCCGCATCGTCTACTGGACCGTCACCGGCCAGAAGCCCCCTTCCGCCTCTCCGGGCTCCTAAGCCAGGCATCTCCGCTCGGCCGGCGTCCTCGGACCACCTGCATCGCCGGTCATCGTCCGAATCGGACACCCGGTTCTCGCTTCTCTCCTTCGGCGTACGGTGGCGCTCATGAAGCTCGACGATGTTGATGGCGACGACTTCCAGATCGAGGATCGGCGGGGCCAAGCCCCGGTTGGCGGCGGGCTGGGCGGGCTCGGGTCGGTGCTCGGGGGCAAGGGCACCAAGATCGGCATCCCGGCGCTGATCGTCGTCGTCATCGGTCTCTTCCTCTCCCAGGCTGGCGGCGGGGGTGGCTCGGGTGGCCTCGACGACATCCTCGGCCAGCTCAACGGCGATGCCTCGACCCAGCAGACGGCCCCGCCGCACTCCGGAGGGACGAAGGACGAGCAGTACCAGTTCGTGCAGAAGGTCGGCGCGCTGAACCAAGAGTTCTGGTCGGACACCTTCGAGGCTTCTGGCGAACCGTTTGAGAAGGCTTCGCTCGTGATCTTCAGTGCTCCGACCGACACGGGCGGGTGCGGCGTCGGCCAGCCCCAGGCCGGGCCGTTCTACTGCCCGCCTTCGGGAAAGATCTTCATCGACTTCGGCTTCTACGAGCAGCTCGAGCAGCAGCTCGGCTTCGACGGCGACTTCGCCATGGCCTACGTCATGGCCCACGAGTACGGGCACCACGTCCAGAACCTGCTCGGGATCAACGATCAGGTCCGCAAGCAGCAGCAGGGCGCACCGGCGGCGGAGGCGAACGCGCTCTCCGTGAAGATGGAGCTCCAGGCCGACTGCTTCGCCGGCGTGTGGGCCAAGGCCGCGTACGACCGGCTCGAGACCGGTGACCTCGAGGAGGCCATCGACGCGGCCCAGGCCGTCGGCGACGACGCCATCCAGGGCAGCAACGCCAACCAGGAGTCCTTCACCCACGGCTCCTCCGCCCAGCGCAAGCAGTGGTTCACCACCGGCTTCGAGTCCGGCGACCCCAGCTCCTGCGACACCTTCGCCTGAGTCGCTGCGGAGATCTCGAAAACTGCAACGCGTTCTAGTTTTCTGACGTAGGGTCCAGGCGATGGGGACCGTCTTGCCGCAGGGACGACTGGCCGTGGGGATGCAGCTCCCGATCCAGTCCAAGTCGACCAACTTCGTGGAGTCCTGGGAGGAGCACGCCGGCGCCGCCGAGCTCGCCGCCGTCGCCCAGGCGGCCGATCGGGCCGGCTTCTTCTACGTGGGGGTGTGCGACCACATCGCCATCCCGTCCGAGAAGGCCGGGGTCATGGGCACGGAGTGGTGGGACACGGTCGCCACACTGGCCTGGCTCGCCGGCATCACCACCGACGTACGGCTCCTCAGCCACATCTACGTTCCGGCCTACCGGCACCCGCTCCAGGTGGCGAAGTCGTTCGCCACCATCGATGCCATCTCCGGGGGCCGCGTGATCATGGGCGTGGGGGCCGGTCACGTAGAGGCCGAGTTCGAGCTGCTGGGCCTGCCGTTCGCCAAGCGGGGCTCCCTGCTCGACGAGTCGATCGACGCGGTGCGGGCCGCCTTCGCCGAGGACTACCCGACGCTGCCCGGCCCGGTGTGGCCGGCCGCCGACATGGGCCAGCACCCCCGGGCGATCCAGGAGGACGGCCCCCCGATCTGGGTCGGCGGCTCCTCGCCGGCCGCGCTCCGCCGCGCCGCGCAGCGCGGCGACGGCTGGTTGCCGCAGGGCCCGGTCACCCCGGAGATCATCGAGGAGATCAAGCGCCTTCGCGACGAGGCCGGCCGCCACGACGCCTTCGACTTCGGGGCCCTCGTCGGTCCGGTCTACGTGGGCGAGGCCGACTGGGACTTCGGCGCGCCGACCCTCGCCGGTTCGCCCGACAAGATCGCCCACGTCCTGCGGAAGTTCTCGGCCATGGGCGTCGGCCAGGCCCAGGTGCGGCTGCGGTCCCGCTCGCTCGACGAGCTGCTCGACCAGATCGGCCGCGTCGGCGACGACGTCATCCCCCAGCTCGGCTGAACGCCACCCCCCCCCAAGTACGTCTGCACGGATCAGGAGAACTGCATGCTGCTCGAAGGCAAGGTCGCCATCGTCTCGGGAATCGGCCCGGGGATGGGCCGGGACATCTCGCTCGCGTTCGCCCGGGAGGGCGCCAGCGTGGCGCTCGGCGGCCGCACCCTCAGCCGGCTCGAAGCGGTGGCTGCCGAGGTCGAGGCGCTCGGCGTCCGGGCCTTCCCGGTCGTGTGCGACATCGCCGATGAGGCGCAGTGCACCGAAGCGGTGAACTCGGCGGCGGCGGCGCTCGGAGGCCTCGACATCCTCGTCAACAACGCCTACGACGGTGGCGACGCCAAGACGTTCCTGGACGCCGACTTCGACCGGTGGCGCCAGACGATCGAGGTCAACCTGTTCGGCTCGTTGGCCATGACCCGCGCTGCGGTCCCGCACCTCGAGGCCAGCGGCGACGGCCGGGTGATCATGATCAACACCATGTCGACCCAGCGCATCCAGGAGAAGTGGGGGGCCTACGCGGCCTCCAAGGGGGCGCTCCAGACCGTCACCAAGACACTGGCGCTGGAGCTCGGCCCCAAGGGCATCCGGGTCAACGGCATCCACCCCGGCTACATCTACGGCGATTCGGTCGAGTGGTACTTCAACCACCAGGCCGAGAAGCGGGGCATCACCTTCCAGGAGGTCTACGACGAGGTCGCGTCGGAGACCTGCCTCAAGTACCTCCCGCACTCCGAGGAGATCGCCGGCACCGCCGTCTACTTCGCCTCGCCGCTCGCCAAGCCCGTGACCGGCCAGATGATCGGCGTCAACGCCGGCCACTGGTTCAACGGATAGGAGCGCCGATGGTCCAGCCGAACCCTCCCAGCACACCGGACGAGGATGAGTCCGGCGAGGACACGACGGGCACCGGGAGCACCCGGGCCCCGATTGACCAGCCCGCGGTCGACGAGGTCCCCGTGGCTGGTGACCCGGCCCAGCCACCGGTGCCCGGGATGACCGCTCCCGGGTTCGGCCTCACGCCGACGGCACCCTGGGCACCGACGGCGCCGCTCGCGGGCGGCCGCCCCGCCCCGGTCGCACCCGCGGGCTGGCACCCCGATCCGACCGGGCGCCACCAGTACCGCTGGTTCGACGGCGCTCGCTGGAGCAACCACGTGGGCGACGACGGC
>CAZCVS010000199.1:0-6211 GCA_964501845.1 uncultured Iamiaceae bacterium | reverse complement strand
CCTTGAGCGCGGTCTGCCCGACGAAGCCCGACACCAGGCCGGAGCGGTCGGTCTCGACCAACTGACCCTTCTCGACGACGCCGAGGGACCGGTAGATCGCCGCCAGCAGCCGGGCGACCGTGGTCTTGCCGGTGCCCGGGTTGCCGGTGAAGACCAGGTGGCGGGACTGCGGCGTGGTGGGCAGGTTGCGCTCGCTGCGCAGCTGCTGGACGCGCAGCAGGTTGGTGACGAGCCGGACCTCGGTCTTCACGCTGTCGAGGCCGACCAGGTCGTCGAGCTCGGCGAGCAGTTCCTCGATGGGCCGAGCGGGGGGAAGCGGCTCCTCGGCCTCCGGCTCGGCAGCAGCACCGTCGGTGGCGGCCGCCGTCGGCGTGGGGCCACCGGACCGTGGGGCGCCCGGGCCGGCTCCGAGGGGCGAGGACGGGAGGCCGGTCATGGCGGCGAGCAGGTGCGTGCGCAGGGCGTCGATCGCGCTCAGCTCGGACCGCGACGGCGCCGCCTCGAGCGCGGCCACCGTGAACGCCAGGTGCAGCGCCCGGTCGTAGTACGCCCGGGCGTGCGCGGTGCCGAACCGGGCGTCGGCGGTGACGAGGATCTCGAACATGGGCGAGACCTGGTCGAGCCACGCGGCGCGGCCCACGAGCAGGCTGCTCTTGCGCAGATCGTCGGGCTTGGCTCGGGCCAGCTGGTCGGGAAGCCACCGGCCGAAGGCGAAGATGACGCCCCAAAGCTCCTCGTCGGTGTGGCTGCGGTCCACGTCGATGAGGGCCGTGACCAGGTTGAACGCCTCGGTGGCGACGTCCTGGTCCATCCGGCGGCCGTCGATCTCCGGCAGGCGGTCGACCACGTCGCGCATGCCGGCCGCGACCTCGCGGACGAAGGCCTCGACCGCGGTCTGCACCTGCTTGGGCTGGTTCACCGCCATGCGCTCATCCCCGCGGGTCCCGCCACATCAGCCACATCGGCGGCCCGTCGCCCGACGTGATCTGCTCGCGCACCTCGAACCCGTGCCGGGCGTAGTAGGGGACGTTCTGCTCCTTCGACGACTCCAGGTAGGCACCGAGGCCCTGCTCGTCGCAGCGGTCGGTGACCGCTCGGATGAGGGCGCTCCCGATGCCGGCGCCCTGGTGAGCGGGATCGGTGCCCAAGATCGCCAGGTACCAGTGGTCGGGCTCCTTCGGGTGCTTGCGCTCCATGAGGGCCAGGTTGGCGAGCGAGTGGCGGAGGCGGGACCGGAACAGGCGCACGGACGGCACGGCGAGGGCCAGGCCTTCGACGAGCGTGCCCTTCCAGTGGCCAGGAGGCGCCCAGATCGCCGCCCCTCCGACCTGGTCGTCGACGAGCACCTCGCCGTGGCCGCGCAGCTGAGCACGGGCCTCGGCCTCGAACCAGGCCGATGCCCGCCGGGTCCAGTCCGCCTTCGGCGATGCGAGGTGGCTCCACACCGGGTCGCCGTCGAACGCCGCCGCCAGTGCCCGGCCGACAGCCGGCAGGTCAGCGGGGGTTGCGGATCGGACCTCGGGCACAGCCGCCACCCTAGGACGCGCCCCGGTCCCGATAGCCTCTCGTCGTGCCTGCACCTACCTCCATCGCCGAGCTCGGCCGTCGCGCCAAGGCGGCGTCGCGCCAACTCGCCTCTGCCTCCACCGGCCAGAAGGACGATGCCCTGCGCACCGCGGCCGAACTGCTCGTCGCCCGCACCGACGACCTCCTCGCTGCCAACCAGGCCGACGTCGACCGGGCCGAGGCCGACGGCGTCTCGTCCACCGTGGTCGACCGGCTGCGCCTGACGGCGGACCGGGTCGCGGCCATGGCCGGCGGCCTCGAGCAGGTCGCCACGCTCGCCGATCCGGTGGGTGAGGTCCTCGACGGTTGGGTCCGCCCCAACGGCCTTCAGATCTCCCGTGTGCGGGTGCCGCTCGGCGTCGTCGCCATCATCTACGAGAACCGCCCGAACGTGACCTCCGACGCCGCGGGCCTGTGCCTCAAGTCGGGCAACGCCGCGTTCCTGCGAGGCTCCTCAGGCGCCATCACCTCCAACACCGCGATCGCTGCGGTCCTGCGGGAGGCGTACGAGAAGGTGGGCCTGCCCGCCGACGCCGTGGTGCTCGTCGAGGACACCAGCCGCGAGGCCGCTGTGGAGTTCATGCAGCAGCGCGGGTCCATCGACTGCCTGATCCCGCGCGGCGGGCCATCGCTCATCGCCTCGATCCTCGAGCACGCCACCGTGCCGTTCGTCATCGACGGTGACGGCAACTGCCACGTCTACGTCGACGCTGACGCCGACCTGGAGATGGCCGGACGGATCATCGTCAACGCCAAGACCCAGCGGCCGTCGGTGTGCAACGCGGCCGAGTCGGTGCTGGTGCACCGGACCGTGGCCGATGCCTTCCTCCCGGCGCTGCGAGACGCTCTCTCGGGCGTGGAGCTGGTGGGCGACGACGCCGTGCGGGCCATCCTCCCCACCGCTGGCGAGGCCACCGAGGACGACTGGGCCAGCGAGTTCCTCGACCTCAAGCTGTCGATCGGCGTCGTCGACGGGATCGACGCCGCCATCGCCCACATCGCCCGCTACGGCTCCGGGCACAGCGAGGCCATCATCACCCGCTCGTTCGATGCGGCCCAGCAGTTCACCCGCGAGGTCGATGCCGCCGCCGTGCTCGTGAACGCGTCGACCCGCTTCGTCGACGGCGAGGAGTTCGGGTTCGGCGCCGAGATCGGCATCAGCACCCAGAAGCTCCACGCCCGCGGCCCCATGGGCCTGCGCGAGCTGACCACGGCCAAGTACATCGTCCGCGGGTCCGGTCAGACCCGCTGACCCGCCCTCGATCCCACCGAGCCGCGTGCACGTGTGCGTGCTCATGACCCAGAAGTGCACGCGGTTGGCGGGTCAGGCGGAGCGAGGGAGGGTGTCGGCCGCTCGGTGGCCGAGGGCCTTTGCCTGGGGGCCGAGATCGGCGGCCAGGTCTCGCACCTGCGGAGCCAGCTCTGCCGCCTTGTCCCGGACCTGGGGCGCCAGCTCGGCGGCCTTGTCCTGGGCCTGGTGGGCCAGGGTGACGAGCTGCGGACCCAGGTCAGCGGCGAGGTCGCGGACCTGCGGGGCGAGGTCGGCCGCCCGGTCACGCACGACCGGGGCGAGCTCGGCGGCTGCGTCGCGAACCTGGGGCGCCCATTCGGCAGCCTTGTCCTGGGCCTGGTGGGCGAGCGCGGTCGCCCGTTCGGTGGCTTCCTGGCGGGCAGGAGCGGTGTCGGCGAGGGTCTGGCGGGCCTGCTTGCGGGCGGCGCGCCACCCCTTGGCGGCGTGCTCGCCGGCGACTTCGACGCCGAGCTTGCCGCCCTTGCCAGCCACCTTGGCGTTGGCCTTGGCCAGCTTGGCGTTGGCGGCGGTCAGCCGCCGGGCGGCCTTGGCGTCGGCCTTGGCGGCACGGCCCGCGACCGAGGCGGTCGCGGCTGCTGCGGAGGCGATCACGCCGCTGTCGTCTCGTAGGTGGCGGGCTCGCCAGGCGAGCCCGGGGCGGCCCTCGGTGTCGACGGCGGCGAGGATCAGTCCACCGAGGAGGCCCACGTTCTTCAGGAAGTGGATCTGCTGGGCTTGGCGTTCCTCGCCCTCGAGCTCCCAGAACCGGTGGCCGGCGAGCGTGGTCGGGATGAGCGACGCCGCGAGGGCGGTCGAAGCGAGGCGCGGGGCCTTGCCCACGGCCAGCAGGAGGCCCGCACCAACCTGCACCGCACCGTTGATGCGCACATAGGTCTCGTCTTCGAGGTCGAGGCCGCCGATCGCCACGCGGCGGATCGGGTCGGCGGCCTCATCGATGGTCGTGGCGGCGTGGTCAGCGGCGGCTCGGGCCGCTTCGTCAGGGGTTGCCTCGGCGACATCGGCGGTGACCGCCACCGCGTCGTCGGCCAGGCTGGCCGCGCCGGCCGCCACCTTCTGGGCGGCGGGCTGCACGGCGTTGTGGTCGATGAGGTCGATCACGGGCTCGGCGACCTCCGCTGGACCGGCAGGCCGGCGCAGCGATTCGATGCCGGAGGCGATGAAGATCGAGGACAACAGGGGGCGGGCGACGCGTCGTACCAACATGGACCCCACTTCCCCCCTGCGGGGGTTCCTACACACCCTCGCTCGTCGGGCATCTCAGGGGTTCCTGTGCGAGAGGTGGCTCGGCTGCTAGCTTCGGCGCTCGGAGGGGCAGACCGCTCACGCACACGACGGCCGGCGGGCCCGTGGTGCACCACCGTCTCGCTCGAATCTGAGGAACCATGCTCCGTACCTCGTCCGCGTCCCCTGCTGCCCAGCCGCGCCGGCTTCGCCGCGCCAGTCGCCTCCTCGCGGCGCTCGGCGCCACGTCCGTGCTCGTCGGCGCCGCCGGCGCCATCGATGCGCCCTCGGCTGCAGCCGCCACCGACTGGTCGCCCACCGGCGCCTGCGGCACGGTGCAGACCGTGGTGGTGCCCACCGACGTCTACTCCATCACCGTCACCCTGGCCGGCGGGTCTGGCGGACGCAGCGGGTCGCAGGCATCGAGCGCCACCGTGGCGGGCGGCGCCGGCGGTCAGCTCGTCGCCGCCTTCGCGGTCACGCCAGGCCAGACCCTCTCCGCGATCGTCGGCTGCACGGGCGCCAACGGCGGGTCGTTCAACAACAGCACGCCGGCCGCTGGCTTCAGCACCGGCGGCACCAGCGGTCGCGGGTCCATCATCGCCGGTCAGGCGGGGGCCAGCGGCGGGACCGGTGGCGGGTCCAGCGCGGTCTGCCTCGGTGCCACCTGCACGGTGGGGAGCTCGACCCCGCTTGCCGTGGCGGGTGGCGGAGGTGGCGGCGGCGTGAGCAACTGCGCCGGCACCCCGTCGGGCCCGGGAGGCACAGGCGGGGCAGCATCGAGCACGGCGATCTCCGGTGGTGCCGGCCCGTCGGGCAACAACGGCAGCGGCGGCGGCAGCTCCGGCGGTTCCTCGGGCGGCGGGAGCGCCGGCACCGGTGGCGTCAACAGCACAAGTGGCAGCGCCAACGGCGGCAACGCCCCCAACGGGTCCGGCGGTGCCGGAGTCAACGTCGTGGGCGGCGGCGGTGGCGGCGGCTACGTGGGCGGCACGCAGGGCGGCAACTCGGCCACCGGCTGCAAGGGCGGCGGTGGCGGTGGTGGCGGCTCCTCGTGGGTGGCCGGCAGCGCCACCTTCACGTCGTTCGCGACCTCGGCGACGCCCACGGTCGTGATCACCTTCGCTGATCCCATCCCGCCGACCACCACGACGACCGAGGCGCCGACGACCACGACGACGGAAGCTCCCACGACCACGACCACCACCGAGGCGCCGACGACCACGACGACGGAAGCCCCTGCGACCACAACCACGACGACGGAAGCTCCCGCGACCACGACCACCACCGAGGCGCCGACGACCACGACGACCGAGGCGCCAACGACCACCTCGACGACTGAGACGCCGACGACCACGACGGAGGTCACCACGACGACCGAGACGCCGACGACCACGACGGAGGTCACCACGACGACCGAGACGCCGACCACCACGACGACCGAGGTACCGGCCACCACGACCACGGAGGTCACCTCGACGACCGAGGCACCCACCACGACCGAGGCACCCACCACGACCGAGGCACCCACCACGACCGAGGTGGCGACCACCGTGGCCGTGCCCACGACCGCCACGGGTTCGGCGGTGCCGACCTCGGCCGTCGTGACCTCCACCACGGACGGGTCGTCGGTGGCAGGCGCGGGTGCTGGCAACGGGAACGGATCGGGCGCCAGCGGTCCGCCGCTCGTTCGCACCGGCGCCGACGCCCGGTCTGAGGGTCTGATCGGTCTCGGCCTGGTCCTGGTCGGTGCTTCGCTGCTCGTCTACCGGCGTTCGGTCGGGGTGGCCTGACGCCGGGTGGACCGGCCGGTCATTTCGATTGACCGGCCGGTCAAGACCGGCGGTAACCTGCGCCAATGACCGATCCCCGCTTCGAGTCCGTGTCCGAGGTCCGTGAGGGGCTTCGCAAGGTGGACTACCTCTCCGACGAAGGCATCGCCGGCATCGTCTACCTCGCCGACCGGCTCCAGAAGCCGATCCTCGTCGAGGGTCCGGCCGGCACCGGAAAGACCCAGCTGGCGAAGTCCGTGGCCGAGATGCTCGGTGCCCGGCTCATCCGCCTCCAGTGCTACGAGGGGCTCGACGAGGCCAAGGCGCTCTACGAGTGGAA
>CAZCVS010000198.1:0-6223 GCA_964501845.1 uncultured Iamiaceae bacterium | reverse complement strand
TCATGGAGCAGGGCATCGTCCTCGCCGGTGGTGGCGCCCTCCTCCACGGGCTCGATGCTCGCCTGCAGCACGAGACGGGCATGCCGATCGTGATCGCCCAGAACCCGCTCGACTGCGTCGCCATCGGTTCGGGCCAGTCGCTCGAGGAGTTCGAGGCGCTCAAGGGCGTCCTGTTCTCCACGAACCTCCAGAACTAGCCCGCCCGCTCCGGCACCGTGGCCTATTCCCGCCGCCCCTCGCGCACGCCCCGATCCCGGTTCACCCTGGCGCTGCTGCTCCTGACGGCGGTCACCCTGCTGGTGCTCGATCTTCCCGGGACCGGGCCGCTCGATCCCGTCCGCAACGCGTTCGGCACCGCGTTCCGGCCGTTGCGCGCCGCAGGCAGTGCGGTGTTCGAGCCGCTGGGCAACGGCTGGAAGGGCGCCTTCGGCTACGGCGACCTCGAGGACGACTACGAGGAGCTCAAGGCCGAGCTCGAGGAGCGCAAGAGCGAAGAGGCCGAGCTCGCCCGCCTGCGCCAGAGGAACGCCGACCTGAGCCGGATCAGCGGCGTCACGATCGAGGAGCAGAAGACCAAGGTGGCCGAGGTGGTCTCGGGTCCGCTGAACAGCTTCGAGCAGACCGTGGAGATCAACGTCGGATCGGGCGACGACGTGAAGAAGGGCATGGCGGTCATCACCGGCCGGACCTCCGGCAGGGGCGGTGCCGTGCTCGGCAAGATCGTGGAGGTCCGGTCGGACTCCTCGACCGTCGAGCTGATCACCGAGCGCGACGTGGCCACCGGCATCCGCACCCAGAAGGGCGACGTCGGGAAGGCGACCGGTCAGGGGCTCGACGAGCCGCTCCTCATCGAGGGGGTGGAGGAGACGACGCTCGGCGTGGGCGACTACCTGTGGACGTCGGGCTTCGAGCGCTCTCGGTTCCCCGCCGACCTCTACGTCGGCAAGGTCACCAAGGTCGGCGAGGCCGTCGACGGCGTGGCCCGGGTGGTCGAGGCCGAGCCCGCCGCAGACCTCACCTCGCGGTTCGTCCGCGTCGTGTTGCGGGATCCGCCGAAGTGAGCTGGCCCCGGACCGCGCTGGTCGTCGCGGTCTCGCTCATCTTGCAGGTCACGCTGTTCGCCCAGTTCTCCTATGAGGGCGCCCGGCCCGACGTCATGATCCTGCTGGCCGTGATGGCCGGCTACCGCCTGGGGCCTGAGCGCGGCGCCATCGTCGGGTTCGCGGCGGGCCTCTCGTTCGACATCGTGCTGTCGACCCCGCTGGGCCTGTCCGCGCTCGTCTACACGATCATCGGCTATGCCACGGGCGCCGCCACCAGCGGGATGGTGCGCACGTCGCGCTGGGCGGCGCCGCTGGTCGCCGCGACCGGATCGGCGGCCGGGATGGTGCTCTACGCCCTGGTCGGCGCGGTGTTGGGCGAGCCGACCCTCAGCGGACCCTCCCTCGCCTCTATCGTCGTGTTGGTCGCCGCGGTCAACGCGCTCCTCGCGCCGCTGGCCGCCCGGGCGCTCTCGTGGGCCAAGACCGACGACCGAGACCGGCGCCAACCCTTCTTCGCACGATGACCTCTGACAACACCCGCCACCGCCTCGGACTCCTTGCCGTGGCCGCGCTGTCCCTGTTCGGCGCCCTGTTCGCCCGGCTCTGGATCCTCCAGGTGGTCGAGGGCGACACCGCGAAGGTCGTCGCCAGCGGGAACGTCACCCGGCCGGTCATCACCCCAGCGGCTCGCGGCCGCATCCTGGACCGCAACGGGATCGTGCTCGTCGACAACCGCCAGTCGATCGTCGTGGGCATCGACGCGCAGGAGTTCGAGGAGCTCCCGAAGGCGACCCAGACCTCCGTGCTCAAGCGCCTCTCGGCCACGCTGAGCGCCGGTCGTCCGGTGGAGGAGAAGGTGTCGGTCACCGGCCTGCGCAAGAAGCTCAACGACTCGAGGTACTCCCGGTTTGCGCCCATCCCCGTGGCCGAGGACATCTCCGAGGAGGACGAGATCTACTTCGCCGAGCAGGCCAGCGACTACCCGTCGGTGGTCGTCGAGCGGACCACGGTGCGGGACTACCCCTACGGATCGCTCGCGGCTCACGTCCTCGGCTACGTCGGCGCCCTCAGCGACAAGCAGTGGGAAGCCTTCGAGGAGGAGAACGACCCCGACAAGCCCTACATCCAGACCGATCAGATCGGACAGGCCGGCGTCGAGTCCAGCTACGAGGAGTACCTCCGGGGCACGCCGGGGCGCCAGGTGTTCGAAGTCGATCGCCGTGGCAAGGTCGTGCGAGAGATCGTGAAGGACCGCGTCGAGCCGAAGCCGGGTGACGATGTCCACCTCTCGATCGACGCCAAGGTGCAGTACAAGGCCGAGGAGGCCCTCCAGGCGCGCCTGCTGGCCAGCTTCGAGGGAGAGGACGGGCGGGAGGCCGGCGGTCTCGTCGTCATGGACCAGTCGACCGGCCAGATCCGGGCCATGGCCTCGTACCCCACCTACAACCCAGCGGACCTCGTGGGGGGCATCAGCTGCCCCACCTGGCGAGACCTCCAAGGCCTCCAGCCCGACGGCACGTGCGGCGACGGCATGACCGACGAGATCTCGCTGCTGAAGAAGGACGGCCGGGCGCCGGTGGCCAAGCTCATCAACCGCTCGTTCCAGGGGTCGTACCCGCCCGCTTCGACGTTCAAGCTGGCCAGCTCCTACGCCGCCACCAAGCTGGCGGTGCGGGACCCTCGGGACTTCATCTACGACACGGGCACCTACAAGCTGTGCGAGGGCAAGCAGAAGGGCTGCGTCAAGCAGAACGCGAAGCGCAAGCCGCACGGCTCGGTCGATCTGCAGCGGGCACTCACCGTCTCGTCCGATGTCTACTTCTACGGCCTCGGCGACGTCTCCTGGAAGCGGCGGGAGCAGCTCGGCGAGGACGCGATGCAACGCCACATCAAGGAGCTGGGCTACGGCACCCGGACCGGCATCGACCTCCCGGCCGAGTCGGCGGGCGACGTACCGACGCCGGCCTCCGAGGCGGAGCTGGCCGCGAACCTCTTCAAGAGGAACCCGGAGGCGTACGACAACGACGAGGCGAAGGCGAAAGACGCGGGCCGGTGGCGCTCGGGCTTCAGCGCCGACCTGGCGATCGGCCAGAAGGTCAACGCCACCCCGTTGCAGACGGCCAACGCCTACGCCGCGCTCGCCAACGGCGGCACGCTCTACCAACCGACCGTCCTCGAGAAGGTGACGGCCGCGGGCGACGAGTCGAAGGTCCGCAAGCAGTTCGAGTCCAACGTCATCCGCACCATCGACTGGGGCGACACCCGCGAGCTCTACCTCAACGGCTTCCGCGGCGTCGTCGACGGCAACGAGGGCACCGCGGTCCCACAGTTCGCCGGGTTCCCGTTCGGCACGATGCCGCTCGGCGCCAAGACCGGCACCGCCCAGACCGGCAAGGACAAGTACGACCGGGAACGCCCGGACAACTCACTGTTCGTGGCGTTCACCGAGGGCGGTGCCACCAGCTGGACTGCCAGCGCCATGCTCGAGTTCTCCGGGTCCGGTGCGGGTGCCGCGGCACCCGCCATCCGCATGGTGCTCGAACCCATCGCCGACGGCTCGATCAACGCGTTCGTCATTCCGACCGACGGCGCCATCGACGCCGAGGCGGCGAAGGACAAGCTCGGCGTCGTGGCCGACGGGGCGGACTGATGTCTGCCACCTACGGGTCCACCCGCAGTCCCAACCGCCACCGCGTCCACCGGCCGATGGCCAACTTCCGGACCAACGCCGCGTCGCCGTTCCGCCACGTCGACGTGGTGCTCGTGGTCAGCGTGCTCGCCGTCAGCCTCTTCGGCGCGCTGATGGTCTACAGCACGACGCGCGGGCCGATCGAGCCGTACGACTCCGGGTACCTCATGCGGGTCTTGGTGTTCATCGTCCTCGGGACCGGCCTGATGGCCGGCGTGGCCCTCTTCGACTACCGCAAGCTCAAGGACTTCTGGCCGTTCCTCTACGGCCTCAGCGTCTTCCTGCTGGTCGCGGTGCTCATCCCCGGTGTCGGCTCCCGCACCAAGGGAACGCAGGGCTGGTTCCAGCTGCCCGGCTTCCAGTTGCAGCCGTCGGAACTGGCCAAGCTGGGCATGATCATCGGCTTCGCCGGCCTCGCCTCCCAGTTCCGCGGCGACCTCGACACGCCCCGCGTCCTGATGCTGCTCGGGATCTGCGGCGCGCCGATGTTCTTCGTGCTGCTCCAGCCCGACCTCGGCACCACCCTCGTGTCGGTCGCCGTCGCCTTCGCCCTGTTGGCCGTCGCCGGCGTCCGCGGCCGCATCCTGGGCGGGCTGGCCCTGGCCGCCATCTTGGGCACCACGCTGGTGCTCACGTCCGGGGTGTTGAAGGAGTACCAGGTCGCGCGCCTCACCACGTACCTGGGCCAGGATCAAGAAGCGCCGGCCGGTCTCGAAGGCCAGGCGCTCGAGGACTTCAAGGCGGTGCGGTTCAACCTCGAGAAGTCCCGCGACGCCATCGGCTCGGGCGGCCTCACCGGCAACGGCCTCTTCAACGGTTCGCAGACGCGCCTCGGCATCGTCCCCGAGCAGCGGACGGACTTCATCTTCTCGGCGGTGGGGGAGCAGGTCGGCTTCATCGGCTCCGCCGGGTTGCTGACCGTGATGGGGGTCATCGTGTGGCGGGTCTGGCGCACCGCTCAACTGGCGCGAGACGAGTTCGGCACGCTGCTCTGCACGGGGATCATGGTCATGCTCGTCGTCCAGATCTTCGAGAACGTGGGCATGACCATGGGCATCATGCCCATCACCGGCATCCCGTTGCCGTTCGTGTCCTACGGCGGGTCTGCCCTGCTCATGATGTTCATCAGCATGGGCCTCGTCCTCTCGGTCCACATGCGCCGGTTCAGCTAGATACCGGGTCTCGGACCTCTCCCAGGTAGAATCCGGCGGTCATGACTGTCTGGACCCAGCTCGAGCCTCTGCTCGCCAAGGTGCAGAAGCCGGCCCGCTACATCGGGTGCGAGGACGGGGTGTACACCCCTGACCACCACCCCGGAGCAGCGAGCTGGCTGCTCGCCTACCCCGACACCTATGAGATCGGGCTGCCCAACCAGGGCCTCCAGATCCTGGCCGAGATCATCAACGAGCGTCCCGATGGCGCCGCGGAGCGCACCTACGCACCGTGGGCGGACCTCGAGGAGCTCATGCGGGCGAACGAGTTGCCGCTCTTCTCGGTGGACACCCACCGGGCGGCGGGCGACTTCGATGTGCTGGCGTTCAACTTGTCTGCCGAGCTCACCTACACCAACCTCGTCAACATGATCGACCTGGCCGGGTGCCCGGTCCGCTCGGTCGACCGGACCGCTGACGACCTGCTCATCGGCGCTGGCGGCCACTGCACGTACAACCCCGAGCCCATCGCCGACTTCTTGGACTTCGTGGTCCTGGGCGACGGCGAGGAGGCCGTCGGCGACATCACCACCGCCGTCGCGGCGTGGAAGACCGGTGGCAAGGCGGACCGCATGGAGATCCTGCGGACGCTGGCGGGCATCGAGGGCGTCTACGTGCCCCGCCTCTACGACGCCGTCTTCGCCGACGGCATGCTGGTCGAGATCGTCCCCAACGACCCGGCTGCACCGGCCACGGTCGAGAAGCGGACCATCGCGGATCTGGGGGAGTGGCCCTACCCCAAGGCCCAGCTGGTGCCGCTGACCGAGGTCGTCCACGACCGCCTCAACGTCGAGGTCTTCCGGGGCTGCACCCGGGGCTGCCGCTTCTGCCAGGCCGGCATGATCACCCGCCCGGTGCGCGAGCGCCCGGCCGACCAGGTCCGGACCATGGTGTCCGAGGGTCTCAAGCGGACCGGCTACGACGAGGTCGCCCTCACGTCGCTGTCCACCGCGGACTTCTCCGGCATCGAGCAGGTCGTCATCGACACCGTCAACGACCCCGACTGCGGCGGTCAGGTCTCGGTGTCGCTGCCGTCGCTTCGGGTCGATGCGTTCACCGTCGGCATCGCCGGCGAGATCCAGAAGGCCCGGCGCACCGGCCTCACCTTCGCCCCCGAGGCCGGCACCTGGCGGATGCGTCAGGTCATCAACAAGCTCATCCGCGAGGAGGACCTCTACGCGGCGGTCCGCTCGGCGTATTCGCAGGGCTGGCGCCGGATGAAGCTGTACTTCCTGACCGGTCTCCCGACCGAGACCGACGAGGACACGCTCGGCATCGCC
>CAZCVS010000197.1:0-6236 GCA_964501845.1 uncultured Iamiaceae bacterium | reverse complement strand
GGCCAGTTCGACAACAGCTACGGCGCCGGCAGCCCCGACGCCGGCTTCTACATCGGCGAGTGCTACGAGTGCGACGCCGTCATCGACACCGTGATCTCGGAGAACAACGGCCTCGGCTACTCCGGCACCAATTCCGGTGGCGAGCTCTACATTGTCAACTCGATCTTCCGGAACAACCGCGCCGGCATCGTGCCCAACTCGGGCTCCTACGAGCTCTGCTACCCGGGTCGCTCGAACACCATCGTCGGCAACACCGTGTACGAGAACAACAACGCCGAGGCTCCGGCCATCGACGTTGCCCTGCTCGCCCAGGGCAACGGCATCCTCATCGCCGGCAGCATCAACAACACGGTCGAGCGCAACCTCGTGTACGACCACGACCGCACCGGCATCGCCGCCGTCCCCTTCCCGGAGGAGGACGCCAGCGACGTGGTCCCGCCTGAGAGCGAGCTCGAGACGCCTTGCGAGGAGACGCGCGAGGACGAGCTGCCCGACGAGGCCGACATCCCCGAGATCGTGCTGTGGAACGCCACGGGCAACTCCATCATCGGCAACGACATCTCCGGCTCCGGCCTGGCCGACCTCGCCTCGGGCACCATCGCGCTCGACGAGGATTCGCCCACCACCGCGGATCTGGAGAACTGCTTCTCGGACAACACCTTCACGTCCAGCGCCCCCGCCGACCTCGAGGCGCTCGCGCCCTGCGAGGGCGACGGCAACGGCGGTGACTTCGAGAGGGACGCCCTCGACCTGCTGGTCCTGATCAACGAGCAGGCCCCGGCTCCGCCGAAGGACACCTACAAGACCACGCCCGAGCCCGAGGCCCAGGAGAACATGCCCGACGCCGCCACGGCGCCGTACGAGCGCTTCGAAGGTCCCACCAAGCCCGACCTCGACGCCATCAAGCTGCCCACGAAGCCCAGCGGGAATTGAGCGGGTTCCGCCGCCGGGCACTCATCGCGACCGCCGGGGTCGTCGTCGTTGCGACGGCGATCTCGGCGGCGGTCGCCCTGGGCGGCGGATCCGACGACCGAGGCTCGTCCGAGCCGGTGGCCTGGACCGAGCGGGCGATCAAACCCGCCGGCCCGGAGCTCCCGGCCGACCCCGCACGTTGGATGGGCCCGCAGGGCCGCACCGGCCAGTTCGTGGTCGGGTGCGACTACAGCCACTCCGGGCCCAACGACCCCATCGTCCACTTCGGGATGGAGGGCATGTCGCACCTCCACGACTTCTACGGGTCGGTCGGTGTCGACCAGAACTCCACGCCCGAGGCCATGGCTGCCGACGACACGACGTGCGACAAGAAGGTCGACACGGCCGCCTACTGGCAGCCGGCGCTCTACGACGGTGACGAGGTCGTCGAGCCCCTCGATCTGCACGCCTACTACCGGGCTGCGCCCGGTGTGGATCCCGCCGACGTCGAGCCGTTCCCGTTCGGCTTGGCCCTGATCGCGGGCGACCAGACGGCGACCACACCGCAGGCCGGTGAAGCGACGGGCTGGACCTGCGGTACCCGCACCTACCTCAGCGACGATCCGCCGGTGTGCCCCGCCAGCGCGCCGCTGCACCTGGTGTTGACGTTCCAGGACTGCTGGGACGGTGAGTACCTCGACAGCGAGGACCACCAGTCCCACGCCACCTACTCCACCGACGGCGAGTGCCCCGAGACCCATCCGGTGCACCTCCCGCAGTTGATGGTGTCGATCCGCTTCCCGATCTCCGGCGAGGGCCACGACCTGCGCCTCGCGTCCGGGAACATCTACTCGGCCCACGGCGACTTCCTGAACGCGTGGGACCCCGCCGGCCTCCAGCGGGAGATCGACGGGTGCATCAAGCGCGGCGTGGTGTGCGACCTGGCCTCCAACCGCCAGGAGGAGGACCTGTTCGGCTCCGGCCCCCTCCCGACCAAGGAAGAGGCCGAAGCCTCCGAAGCCGCCGGCAGCTGACGGCCGGGCTCCCGATCACCCAACCACCCCGAACCACCTCACCACCCCGAACTTCGTAGGTCACAGCGCCGAAATAGGAGCTCTCACCTACGAAGTTCGCTCCGAGCTCCCGAACCACCCTCAACTTCGTAGGTCACAGCGCCTGAATGGGGGCTCTCACCTACGAAGTTCGGATGGGGTTGCGAGGGGTGGACGTGCTACTGGAGGACGCGGATGGCGCCGACCATGCCCTTGGTGGTCGTGCCGTGGAGCGAGCAGTAGTAGGCGTAGTCGCCAGGCAGGGCGAAGGTGATCGAGCCCTCGTCTTTGGGCTGGAACTCGTCGGCAGGGATCTCGGCGAAGGCGCCGTCGGTAGTGGGGATCACGTTGTGCTGGTTGCGGCCCTTGTTGATGAAGTCGACCGTGGTGCCGGCGGAGACCTCGATGTAGGGCTTCACGAAGCTGTTGTCGCGTGCCTGCACGCTGACGGTGGACTCGCCGGTGAGGTCGTCGAAGGTCTCGGCCGAGAGATCGGGGCCGGTGGACCCGCCGGTGGCCGCGGTCGTGGCGGTGGCCGCCTCGCTCACGGGGGTGGCCGGCTCGCCGCTTCCACAGCCGGCGGTGACCGCCGTGAAGGCGGCGATGATCAGAAGTGCCCGGATTCGCATCCGGCGAGACTACTGGGTGGGTCGGTGTGTTCTCTGGTCACAATGGTCGTGACCTGCGGCACCTTCTCGTTCGGGCCACCCCGGCCCCATCGGACAGACTTGGGCTCCCATGGTTGACCCCACCCCGCTCGCGCCGCTCGACGGCGGCATGCCCGACGGCGACGACCTGGTCCCTGCGTCCGAGCGCGCCTTCTACGTCGACGAGTTCGCGGGGGAGACCATCGTGGCGGCCATCGGCGCGCCGACGACCGCGACCCTCGAAGCCGTGCAGCGCACCGCGGGTTCGCTCGCCGAGGGTCGGGGTCGGCTCCTGCTGGTGGTCGACCGCGCCGCGGCCGGGGGAGCCGACGTGCGGTCGGTGCTGCCGGCGGAGCCGGTGGTGCTCGATGCGCCCGAAGGTGAGCTGAGCGCGGCGTGGCTCGCGGAGCTGTGGCTCGCCATCACCGATCGGCGGGAGGTCGTGGTCGGGACCGAGCCGGGCGACGGGGCCAGCGTGGGTGCTCGGCTCGCGGTCGCGGTGCGGGCGCGGAAGCTCGTGCTCACCGATGAGCGCGGCGGCTGGGGCCGCCCGCCTCGCAGCTTCGCCGACATCGAGACCCACGCCGACGCCTTCCGCGCCCAGCTCGTGGACCGCCAGGGCGGGGCCGTCGTCGCCGCGCTCCAGGCCGCGCTCGACGGGGGTGTGGTCAACGTCAACCTCTGCCGTCCCGAAGACATCGACCGGGAGCTGTTCACGTTCGACGGCGCCGGCACGCTGTTCACGAGCGGTAGCTACGTGGCGCTCGGGCGGCTGCGCGTCGATGACCTGCCGGCGGTCGAGCGCCTCGTCGCGCAGGGCACGGCCGACGGGCTGCTGCGGCCGCGCACCCGGACCGAGGTGGCCCGGCTCGCGGTGGGGGGCCTCGGCGCCCGTGTCGTCGGCAGCGGTCACCTGGCCGGCATCGTGAGCCTCGATGCCGACACCTACCGCGACCACGGGCTGGGCGAGGTCGCCTGCCTCTACACCGTGAGCCGGTTCTCGGGCGCCGGGGCCGGCGCCCTGCTGATCGACGGCCTCCTGGAGCAGGCCGCCGAGTCCGGGCTCCACGCCGTGTTCGCGGTCACGGTGTCGGAGGCGGCCGCCGCCTTCTTCGCCCGCAAGGGCTTCGTGGAGGTCCAGCACGACCAGATCCCTCGCGCCAAGTGGGCGGGCTACGACCCGGTCCGCCTGGAGCAGGCCCGGGCCTTCGCCCGCTCGGTCGACACCGCGGCCGAGCAGGGCTCGCTCGGTTTCTGACGCATCGTCAGGTCCCTGTACGGTTCGGCCATGGATCTGCGCTTCTCGGATGAGGACGAGGCGTTTCGCGCCGAGGCCCGGAGCTGGCTGACCGAGCAGCTCGAGGGCGACTTCGGCAACGTCAAGGGCCGCGGCGGTCCGGGTGACGAGCACGCACTGTTCGACGAGCGCCTGGTGTGGGAGCAGCACCTCGGTGCGAGCGGCTGGAACTGCGTCGGGTGGCCCAAGGAGCACGGCGGCCGGGGGCTCAGCCTGCACCAGCAGGTGATCTGGTTCGAGGAGTACGCCCGGGCGGGCGGCCCCGGCCGGCTCGGCCACATCGGCGAGGGCCTCGCCGGACCGACGATCATGCACTTCGGTGACGCATCCCAGCAGGAGCGCTTCCTCCCGCCGATCGTCGCCGGTACCGAGCTCTGGGCCCAGGGCTACAGCGAGCCCAACGCCGGCTCCGACCTGGCCAACGTGCAGACCCGCGCCGAGCCCGACGGAGACGACTGGCGCATCACCGGCCAGAAGGTCTGGACGTCCCTGGCGCACTGGTCCGACTGGGTGTTCGTCCTGGCCCGCACCGACCGCGATGCGCAGCCCAAGCACAGGGGCATCACCTACTTCTTGATGCCGCTGCGCCAAGAGGGCGTCGAGATCCGGCCGATCCGCCAGGTGACCGGGACCAGCGAGTTCAACGAGGTCTTCTTCGACAACGCCCTCGCCAGGGGCGTCGACGTCGTCGGTGGCGTGAACAACGGCTGGCGCACGGCGATGGGCACGCTCGCCTTCGAGCGGGGTGCGTCGACCCTCGGCCAGCAGATGGCCTTCCGCAACGAGCTCGACGAGATCATCGCGATCGCCAAGCGCAACGGGAAGGCCGACGACCCGGTCGTCCGCCAGCGGATCGCCGCCGCACAGAGCGGCCTCGACATCATGCGGTGGAACACGCTGCGGGTCCTGTCCGGCCCCGACGACGCAGCTCGGGTCCCGCCGGCCGCCATGGTCACCAAGCTGTACTGGGCCAACTGGCACCGCGACCTCGGCGAGCTGGCGATGGACGTCCTCGGCGCCGAGGCGCTGCTCGGCGATCCGTCCGTCGCCCCCGGCGAGGGCTACGAGCTGACCGCCCTCCAGCGGCTCTTCCTCTTCACCCGATCCGACACCATCTACGCCGGCTCGAACGAGATCCAGCGCAACATCATCGGCGAGCGTGCGCTCGGCCTGCCCAAGGAGCCCTAGCGAGATGCCCACCGAATCACCTGAGTACGTGGGGGGCCACGGGCTCCTCGCCGGCAAGACCGTCGTCGTCACCGCCGCGGCCGGCACCGGCATCGGCTCGGCCGTGGCCCGCAAGGCCATCGAGGAGGGCGCCACCGTCCTCATCTCGGACTTCCACGAGCGCCGCCTCGGCGAGACCGCCGACCGCCTCGCGGAGGAGACCGGGACCCGACCCGACACCCAGGTCTGCAACGTCACCGACGAGGTGCAGGTCCAGGCCCTGGTCGACGCGGCCGTCGAGCGCCTCGGCCGCCTCGACGTGATGATCAACAACGCCGGGCTGGGCGGATCCGCGGCGGTCGTCGACATGACCGACGAGCAGTGGTCCACCGTCCTCGACGTCACCCTCACCGGCACCTTCCGCTGCACGCGGGCCGTCCTCAAGCAGATGTACGAGCAGGGGAGCGGCGTGATCGTGAACAACGCGTCGGTGCTCGGGTGGCGGGCCCAGTCCGAGCAGGCCCACTACGCCGCGGCCAAGGCCGGGGTCATGGCCTTCACCCGCTGTGCCGCCATCGAGGCGGCCCCCCACGGCGTCCGCATCAACGCCGTCGCCCCCAGCCTGGCGATGCACCCGTTCCTGGCCAAGGTCACCACCGACGAGCTCCTGGCCGAGCTCACCGAGCGGGAGGCGTTCGGCCGCTACGCCGAGCCGTGGGAGATCGCCAACGTGATGGTCTTCCTCGCCAGCGACTACTCCAGCTACCTGACCGGCGAGATCATCTCCGCCAGCTCCCAGCACCCCTGACACCCCCAACCGAAATCACCTCCTTCGGCGTCGTGGTCCGACGCAGAAGTCGGTGAGAACCGGAACCCTTCACGAGCGAGGACGACGACCATGGCTGTGACCACCTTCGACGGGATCGACGCGGTCCGCTCCGCGGTGGGGACCCACCTCGGGTTCAGCGACTGGACCACGGTGACCCAGGAGCAGGTGAACACGTTCGCCGAGGCCACCGGCGACTTCCAGTGGATCCACGTGGATGTGGAGCGGGCCAACGCCGAGTCGCCCTTCGGCGGCCCCATCGCCCACGGCTACCTGACGGTGTCGCTGACCAACCTCTTCCTGCCGCAGGTGGTCGAGGTCCAGGGCATCTCCGC
>CAZCVS010000196.1:0-6273 GCA_964501845.1 uncultured Iamiaceae bacterium | reverse complement strand
GACCTGTTCGTGGTGGCCGGCTTCCCCGAGGTCGAGATCGGCGACACCATCGCCGATCCCGCCACGCCCGAGGCCCTGCCGCGCCTCAGCGTCGACGAGCCCGTGCTGCGCATGACGTTCGGGGTCAACACCGCGCCGCTGGCCGGCAAGGAGGGCAAATACCTCACCTCCCGCCACCTGCGCGACCGTCTGGAGAAGGAGGTCCTCGGCAACGTGTCCATCCGCCTGGAGGACACCGATTCGCCCGACGTGCTCGAGGTCTCGGGCCGCGGCGAGCTCCAGCTCGCCGTGCTCATCGAGAGCATGCGCCGGGAGGGCTACGAGCTCCAGACCAGCCGGCCCGAGGTCATCGTCAAGGACATCGACGGCAAGCGCCACGAGCCGCTCGAGCGGGGCGTCTGCGACGTCCCCGAGGAGCACGTCGGTACCGTCACCCAGGCGCTGGCACCCCGCAAGGGCCGCGTCACCGACCTCCGTCCCGGCGACACCGGCCGCACGGTCATCACGTTCGAGGCTCCGGCCCGTGGCCTCATCGGCTTCCGCGGCCTGCTGCTCACCGCCAGCCGCGGCACCGCCCTGCTCCACACCCACAACGCGGGGTGGATGCCCTGGGTCGGCGAGCTGCCCCACCGCCAGGGCGGGGCCATGATGGCCGACCGCACCGGCGTCACCACCGCCTACGCGCTCGACAACCTCCAGACCCGCGGCGTGCTGTTCGTCGGTCCGGGCGAGGATGTCTACGAGGGCATGATCATCGGCGAGAACAGCCGGCCCGACGACATGATGGTCAACTGCGTCCGGGAGAAGCAGAAGACCAACATCCGGACCCACTCTGCCGACGAGGCCATCAAGCTGACGCCGCCCAAGGTGGTCACGCTGGAGTCCGGCATCGAGTTCATCGCCGAGGACGAGCTGGTCGAGGTGACCCCCGAGAGCATCCGGGTCCGCAAGCGGATCCTCAAGGAGCAGGACCGCCGGCGCCTCAAGCGCTGAGCATCAACGCCCGGCGGTCGACCTCCGGGCCGCTGCCGCTCCCAGCAGACCGACGCCGATGCCGACCGCAGCTCCGCCGATGCCCTTCTTCCGGGCCTCTTCGCTGAGCCGATCGTGGTTGGCGATCCCGCCCACCAGGTCCGCGAGGTCCGCCCCCGCGCTGGCGAGGAACCATCCGGCCGCAGACCCGTCGCCCCGCCGGCCAGCGGCGAGGAGCATGCCGCCGACGAGCGCGTCGCGGTAGCCCATCGACCGCAGCAGCAGCGACGTCGTCGGTCCCACGTCGGTCGGGTCGCCGCCCCACAGCTTGTTGGCCGGCTCCGGGGCGATCAGGAACGAGACGCCTGAGGCCAGGCGCAAACCCCCGACCACCATCGCTGCCCGGTCCGATCCGCGTGCAGAAGAGGTCATCGGCGCAGCATGCCATCCCTCGACCGCGCGTGCCGGCCCACTTCCTCGCCGGTCAGGTGTCGCGGGTGGCGGGGTGGGGCAGGAAGACCTGGGTGCCCTGGCGGCGGGCGCGGTCGCGCAGGTGGGCCTCGATCATGGCGAAGACCTCCTCGCCGACCATGGTGGCCAGCTCGCTGGCGAGCTCCTCGTAGACGGGGACCTGGCCGGTGAACGCGTCGTCGCTGTCGGTGCACCACCAGTGGAAGTCGTGGCCACCGTCGCCCCAGTCGCGCCGCTTCCACTCGCGCACCGTGGAGGTGACGTGGCCGAGGTCGTCGGTCTCGTCGATGCGTCGCAGGGGGAGCTGCCAGCACACCTCCGGCATGATGTCGAGGTGCCGCTGGCCCTCGGCCTCGGCCAGGTGGTGGAAGGCGCACCCGAGGCCGGCGCCGGCGAAACCGGGCCGGTTCAAGAAGACGCACGCGTCCTCCACCAACAGCGTGGTGGTCTCGCCCTCGTCGTTGGTCTGGGTGAGGCCCTGGGCCAGGCCCTCGTCGCGGAACTGCCACTGCTCGGGCGTGAGGCGCTCGGCCATGGCCTTGGTGTGGGCGATGTCGTCGGGTCCGGTGAAGTGGGCGCCGTAGGAGCAGCAGCCCTGGACCGCCTCGCTGAAGTCCTCGGTCAGCACGCCCTTGCAGCCGCGTCCGAAGATGCAGGTCCAGTTGCTGGTGAGGAACGTCACGTCGAAGATCCACGTCCGGTCTTCGGTGGGGTCGTCGAACGACACCCACTCGTGGAGGTCCTGCGGATCGGTCACCGGGCGAAGTTACTCGCATGGCTGCACCGGCTTCGACGCCTACCGTGGCGCCCATGACGAAGACCGTGCGGTTCGGGACGGACGAGGACCTCGATGGCCTCTGGGAGGTCTTCAAGCTCGGGTTCGGTGCCGCCGAACGGCGGCGCGACGAGTGGCTCGACGGAGTCGATCCGGCGCGTGCGCTGATCATCGAGGGCCCTCGTGGCGAGGTGGCGGCGGCGTCGCACATCCGCCGCTTCGACCAGTGGTTCGGCGGGCGGGCGGTGCCGCTCGCCGGCTACTCGCCGGTCGCCGTGTTGCCGGAGTTCCGAGGTCAGGGCATGGCCAAGGCGGTGGTGGCGGGCCAGTACGCCGACCTCCACGAACGTGGGGAGGTGATCGCCGGGCTGTTCCCAGCATCGCTCGCCCTGTACCGCTCGGTCGGGTTCGAACTGGCCGGCTCCTACGTCCTGCGCCGCTTCCCGGCCGCGGAGGTGGGCAAGCTCCGACCGGGCCGCGGGGTGGAGGTCCGGCGAGGGACCCTCGACGACATCGGAGCGGTCCACCGGTGCCACGAGGCCGCCGGGCCGGGACGCGACGGGCTCCTCCGGCGCGACCTGGGCTGGTGGGAGCGGCGCCTCCCGCCCGATCTGGCCGACGTGGTGCTCTACGTCGTCGACGATCCCCACCGCCCCGGCGAGCTTGCGGGCTACGCGATCTACCGCCACGGGCCCGGCCCGCGTCCCTACGACTACACGGTCCTCGTCACCGAGGTCCTGGCCGACGACCCCGACGTCATCCGCGCCCTCTGGCGAGTCGTCGGCAGCTCGAGCTCCCAGGCGCCGTGGCTCGAGGTGGTCGGCCCGGCCGAGGACGACCTGCTCCTGCTGCTCGCCAACGCCGACCCGCTCGCCGTTCGCAACGAGATCCGTTGGATGCTCCGGGTGGTCGACCTCCCCGGTGCGGTGGCGGCACGGGGCTGGCCATCGACCGCACGCGGACGCATCGACCTCGAGGTGATCGACGAGCACGCCCCCTGGAACGCCGGACGCTGGGTCGTCGAGGTGGCTGACGGGCAGGCCACGGCTCGACCGGGAGGCGTGGGCACCGTGCAGGCCCCAATCGGGGGATTGTCGTCGTGGTGGGCCGGCTATGCCCCGGCAACGCGGCTCGCCCGGCTCGGCCTCCTCCACAGCACCGACTACGCCGCCCTCGCGGCCTTGGACCACCTGCTTCCCGCCGTCCCTCCGGTCCTCCCGGACTTCTACTGACGTCGGTCTCCAGATCAGTCGTAGGCGTGGTCGTCGGGCTCGCTGAGGAGGCCGATGGCCTTCTCGACCGCCCGGCGGGCGCGGGTCAGGCGCTTCTCGTCAACGGGGTACTCGGTGCCGCCGGCATCGATCGACTCTCGCAGCCGGACGATGGCCAGATCGGCCAGCTCCTCGGCGATGCCCTCCAACCGGCCCTTGATGTCGTCGAACTCGCCTGCCATGGCCGCAGAGTCTGCCAGGCCGGTCTGACAGCTACGCCGAGGGTGCGCTCTCGAACGTGTTGACCGCCCGGATGAGGCGGTGGAGGTCGCCCACCTTGAAGGGGTTCCAGACCATCACGAGGCGGGCCAGCTCAAGGTGGTCGTTGCTCGACACCTCGGCCGCGAGCGGCGCCCGGGCCACGATCTCGCCTTCGAGGAGGCGGTCGCCGAACTGCTCGTTCAGGCCGGCCACCTCATCATCGGTGGGCGCCGCGTGCAGGCGCACCACGAGGCGCTTGCCGACCCAGCGGATCGAGTGGTAGTTCCGCCAGAAACCGAGGATCTCGGCGACGGCGACGTCGACCTCGTCGGTGATGAGCACCCGTTCGAGGTCGTCGGAGGCGACGAGGCCGCGCGCCGCCACCTCGTCGCGGATGAACGACGCGAAGCTCTGCCAGAACGATCCGCCGGGAGCTTCGAGCAGCACGATCGGCGTCGGCTCGGACTTGCCGGTCTGCTGGAGCGTCAGCAGCTCCAGCGTCTCGTCGAGCGTCCCGAACCCGCCCGGCACGACCACGAACCCCTTCGACTCCTTCACCAGCATGAGCTTGCGGGTGAAGAAGTACTTCATGGAGACGTGCTTGGGGTCGTCGTGGATGACGTCGTTGGCCCGGCTCTCGAACGGGAGGCGGATGGAGACGCCGATGGACTGTGCCGGCCCGGCTCCCTCCATGGCCGCGAGCATGATCCCGGGTCCCGCACCGGTGATGACCATCCACCCCGCATCGGCCAGCGCGGCCGCCACGTCGTGGGTCTGCACGTAGACGGGGTCGACGGCCGCGGTGCGGGCCGAGCCGAAGATCGTGACCTTCGGACGGTCCTTGTAGGGGGCGAACATCAAGAAGGCCTCGCGCATCTCGGCGATGGCCGAGGCCGTGATCTTGAGGTCCAGGCGATCGGTGGGGTCCTGGCCCAGCTCACCCGCGGTGGTGACGATCTCGGAGACGAGGTCCTGGTTGGTCACGATGCCGAGGCGCTCGATGAACCCGGCGGCCTCGTCGGCCACCGATGCGGCGGCGGGATCGAGGTGCTGGTCGGTCATGCCGGCTGCGGCGCGCTGCCGTACGTCGCCGTTCCATACAGCGTCGTGCGCTGCTCGAGGCGGCGGCCCAGCGGCTCGACGACGGCGCGGAAGGCGTCTTCGTCCATTCCCTGGCCGTGGCTGGCGCCGGCCGCACGGGAGATGTTCTCGTCGATGAGCGTCCCGCCCAGGTCGTTGACCCCGGCCTGGAGCAGCTGCTGCACGCCGGACACGCCCAGCTTCACCCAGGAGGCCTGGATGTTCGGGATGAACCCGTGGTAGGCGACGCGGCCCACCGCGTGCATCAGCACGACCTCGCGCCACGTGGGCCCGCGTCGGGCTCGCTTGCGCAGGTAGATGGGCGACGCCATGTGCACGAACGGCAGCGGGACGAACTCGGTGAAGCCACCGGTCTCCGCCTGGAGGTCACGGGTGCGCACCAGGTGCTTGGCCCACGAGCGGGGGTGCTCGATGGACCCGAACATGATGGTGACGTTGGAACGGAGGCCGACGGAGTGCGCCGTTCGGTGGGCGTCGAGCCACTCCTGGGTGTTCACCTTGTCCGAGCAGAGGACGGCGCGGACCTCGTCGTCGAGGATCTCCGCCGCGGTTCCTGGCAGGGTGGCCAAGCCGACGTCGACGAGGCGGCGCAGGTAGTCGGCCAGCGGCTCGCCCAGGCGCTTGGCGCCCTCGGTGACCTCGAGGGCGGTGAAGCCGTGGACGTGCATGTCGGGCACGGCGTCCTTCACGGCCCGGGCCACGTCGATGTAGTAGTCACCGTCGAAGTCGGGGTGGATCCCGCCTTGGAGGCAGACCTCGGTGGCACCCATCTCCTGGGCCTCGACGGCGCGCTGGGCGATGTCGTCGAGCGTCAGCAGGTAGGGGGTGCCACGGAGGTTGAGGGACTTGGGGCCCTTCGAGAACCCGCAGAACTGGCACTTGAACGTGCAGACGTTCGTGTAGTTGATGTTGCGGTTGGAGACCCACGTGACGGCGTCGCCGATGACCTCCTGGCGCAGCTCGTCGGCCAGCTGCACCACGGCGCCGACCTCGCGCCCGCGGGCCGAGAACAAGGTGGTGATCTGGTCTTCGTCGGGGACCTCGCCCCGGCGCACGGCGGCCAGCACCTCGGCGACCTTGCCGGTGGCCCGGGCGGGACCCGGAACCAGCACGGGCGGATCGGCGTCGAGGCCGACGTACCACTGGGTGGAGCGCCGGCCGACCAGCACGACCTCGGCGCCGTCGCCCACGTTGCGGACCTCGCCGACGGTCTGGGGGTGGACGGCGCCGGGATCGTCTCGCCCGAGGCCCTCGGCATCGGAGCGGTCCATGACGGAGAAGCGGAGGTCCTCGTGGAGCCAGGTCTCGGGTGCGGTCGCGTACTCGGGGTAGATGGTGAGGCGGGGCGCGAGCTCGAAGCCGGCCTCCTCGGTCACCTCCCGGAGGCGGTCGCGGTCGGGCCACGGCCGTTCGGGGTTCACGTGGTCCGCGGTCACGGGCGAGACGCCGCCCCAGTCGTCGATGCCGGCAGCGATCAGCGGC
>CAZCVS010000195.1:0-6274 GCA_964501845.1 uncultured Iamiaceae bacterium | reverse complement strand
CCATGGCCGATGAGATCGAAGCGACCACCGACGACGAGCTGTCGGTCGACACCGACGTGACGGTCGACGTCTACGACGTGGACGGCGACGGCGAGGCCGACACGGTCATCGTGACCGAGACCAACGTGGTCGACCTCGACGGCGACGGCGTCGCGGACATCGTGCAGCAGGTCGCCACGACCGCGGTCGACCTCGATGGTGACGGCGTTCCCGACATTGTGGACCGCGTCACCACCACCGCCATCGATGTCGATGGAGACGGCAGCATCGACATCATCGACGAGGTCACCGAGACCGGCATCGACATCGATGGCGACGGCACCATCGACGAGGCCGACGTCACCGAGGCCACGTACGTGCGCGACGACGAGGGCTCTGCGGAGCCCTGACCCAGCGCCGTGGCCGACCGACGCGGTTCGCTCTGGCTCCCCCTCGGCCTCATCGCGGTCGTGGTGGTCGGGACCCTGGTCGCCTTCCGGCTGCTCCCCGGCGATCCGCCGCCGGACCAGTTCGTGATCGGTGATTCGGTCACCTACCTCTCGGCGGGGAGGATCGAGCAGCGCTTCGAGCGCAGCCAGATCCAGTTCGTCGCCAAGCCGGGCTTCACCTCGACCGCGCTGCTTCCGCTGGTCGAGGGGGCCATGGGCATCGCCAGCGACCCGGCCGGCTCCCGGGAGCGGGTGGCGGCGCTGGTCGGGTACAACGACGTGCGGGTCCGTGAGGTCGACACCCCCTCGCTGCGCACGCTGGTCGACCTGACCAGCGAGTTCGAATGCGGGGTCTGGCTCACCTTGCCGTCGCGCCCCGGCGGAGACGACGCCGAGAACCCCATGGCGTCGTCCGACCTGGTCGACGAGTGGAACCTCCGCCTGCAGGCCGAGGTCGAGCGCCACGACAACCTCCACCTCTCCGATGCCTGGGCGCAGGCGGTGGACAACGCGCCGTTCTCCAGCGAGAAGGGGGCGGACCCCGACGGGGAGCTGCTGGACCCCGACGGCGTCCACCCCAACGCCGAAGGGCGGGCGGTGCTGGCGAAGGTGATCCGAAACGCCATCGACCAGTCCTGCGACTGACGGCACCCTCCGTCCTCCGGCCCGACCCGTTCGTGCCGTCGCGAACACCGAACGTTGCGTGGGCTTCCTGCTCGCTGTACGCTTTGTTCTGTGTTCGTGACGGCCCGTACCGATGAACAGCGCCTCCTCCTCGGCGACATCGCCGAGGCGGTCGATGCCCTCGAGATCGACGCGCACGTCGACGGTGAAGCCCTGGTCATCGACGGGAGTCGCTTCGTTCCGGGGCTCGTCAGCCGGGCGCACCCGACGCCGGCCGACCTGAGCCAGCTGATCGCCGAAGCCCCGGGCAAGCTCCCCGCGGTCGTCGTGGCCGACCGCATCAGCGACGCCGGGCGGGCCGTGCTGCGGCGAGCCGGGTGGGGCTGGCTCGACCGGCGCGGCCACCTGCGGCTGTGGGCCACGGGCGTGCGCATCGAGTCGCCGCTGCCCGGCGAGGCGGCCACCGCGGGACGGCGGGGTCCCTCCAACGCGTGGACCACCGTCGGTCTGGAGATCGCGCTCGCCGCCCTGTGCGAGCCGAGCGAACCGGTCACGGCGCGGCGCGTGGCGTCGAAGATCGGGCGGAGCGTCGGTGCCACCCACGAGCTCATCGGCCGTTTCGTGGAGCTCGGCCTGGTCGGGCGCCAGACCCACCTGCCGCTGCTGCCCGACCTGTTCTGGGAGGCCACGGCGCGCTGGCCCGACGACGGGTGGGTCGGGCTCCCCGTCGCGCTCGAGGCGGTCGCCGAGCGCATCGGCGCGGACGAGCTGGTGCGCGTGGACGAGCGCGCCGCCACGCTCGGAGGGGCTCGCATCGCCGCGGTGGGAGATCTGCCCGCCCGCTGCTACATCCGCTCCACCTCGGCGCTGCGGCGCGCCCGCTCGCTCGGCGACCGCGGCCCGCGCGACGTGGAGCGGCCGGTGCGCTGCTGGGTCCGCGCCGCGCCGGTGACCTGGCTCCCGCTGAACGACGACCATCCGGCCGACGAGGCGCACCCGTGGTCGGTTGGCCACCCGCAGCTGTGCGCCCTGCGCCTCGCCGCCGATCCTGCCCGCGGGCGCGAGATCGTCGAGGACTGGGGCATCGTGCCCCAGCCGCTGTGATGCCCGGTCCGGTCCTCCTGTCCGGCCGTGTCGGCGGGACCACCCACCGCGAGGTGGAGCTGCTGGCCTCCCTGCCACCGCAGCTCCGGCTCATCGGTGGCCTCGCCGTGATGTGCCGCGTCGGCTCGCCCCACCGCGCCACCGTGGACCTCGATGCCGTCGCCCGGAACCTCGACGGCCTCCACCCCGATCTGCTGCGCCTCGCGCTCACCGCGGCGGGCGGCGGCCAGTACCGCTTCGCCGGCGACCTCGACCTCGACGTGATCGACGTGACGCTGCTCCCCACCGACCAGCTGCTCGACCACCTCCTCGCCGACGGCGCCGAGCTCACCGACCTGGAGCTCAACGTCGTGGCCCACACCTGGGCGCACGACGGCGCCGAGCCCCTCGACATCGTGGCCGTCGACGAGCAGAGCGGCGCCCGGCTGGCCCAGGCACCGGGCCGCTTGGTCGCGACCGCGGCGGGCATCGTCGCCATGAAGGCGACCACCGTCCCGCTCCGCGCCTCGTCGAAGCCCGAGAAGCGGGCCTCGGACCTCTACGACCTCGGGCGGCTGCTGGTCGCCGGCCGCCTGACCGCGGCCGACCTCCGTGCGCTCCCCGACCCGCTGCACGCAGCGGTCGCAGACCGGCTGCGGCACTGGTTCGTCGACGGGGCCGGGCGCGACCGCACCTACCGTGACGTCCGCCGCTTCGACGAGCCGCTCCTCGACCTCGACGATGCGGCCGACGCCGTCGAGGACCTCGTCGGCTTCCGTGCGGGTCCGACGTGATGGGCCGTTCGGC
This sequence comes from uncultured Iamiaceae bacterium, assembly GCA_964501845.1. Lineage (GTDB taxonomy): Bacteria > Actinomycetota > Acidimicrobiia > Acidimicrobiales > Iamiaceae > Aquihabitans. The sequence continues at coordinate 3,332 of CAZCVS010000195.1, read as the reverse complement.
CTGATCTGAACGGATCCGGCCTGATCTGGCGGTCGGAGCCTGGAATCCGGGCCGTGTCGGCCGATCCCAGGAAGGTAGGTGGGCGCTTCGATCGACGGCGGTCACCGCTGCTGCCATGAACCCGACCAACCGCCGCCTCCTCACGATCGTCACCGCCGTCACCCTGGTGACGTGGGCGGGGCTGATCCTCGCGGGGCTCCCGTCGGAGCGGGGCGCGGTCATCATCTCGAACCTGGGCCAGTGCGCAGCCCCGGCACTCGCGGCGGTCGGCTGCGCCTTCGCGTCGCGCCGAGCCATCACCGAGCGCCAGGGCCTGGGCTGGAAGCTGCTGGCCGGCTCGGCGCTCTCCTGGTGCCTGGGCCAGGTGGTGTGGACGTACTACGAGATCTCCGGCGCCGCCGCGCCGTTCCCGTCGCTCGCCGACGTCGGCTTCTTGGTGGCGGTGCCCCTCGCCCTCGCCGCGGTGTGGACGATGTCGGTCCGCTCCACCACCTCGTCGTGGCTGGTCGCCGTCCTCGACGCGCTGATCATCGCCGGCGGGCTCCTGGCCATCAGCTGGCCACTGGTCCTCGGACCAAGCTGGGACGATGCCGCCTCGAGCAGCACCTTCAGTTTCGCCTTGACGCTCGCCTACCCGGTGGGCGACCTGGTCGTCGTGTCCGCGGTGCTCCTCGCCATCATGCGGACCGACCGCAACCGCGACGCCGTCCCGCTGCTGCCGATCGCCATGGGCCTCATCGTGCTCGGTGTCGCCGACAGCATCTTCGTGTGGACGACGCTCCAGGGGACCGAGCAGAACGTGTCGGTGGCCGACGTGGGGTGGACTGCCGGCTACCTGATCCTGCTGCTTGCCGCCGTCCGGTACCCGCTGCCCGTGGCCTCGGGGCGCGCCGAGCTGCACGTCGCCCCCAGCCTCCGGCGGGCTGCGCTGCCCCTGACCGTCGTCAGCGCCGCCTGGCTGGTGCAGATGGTGCTCGTGGTGACCGATCACCACGAGGACCAGTTCCTCACCGTGCTCATGATGCTCACCGTCACCTTGGTCCTCGTCCGGTTCCTGATGACGATGCGGGAGAACCAGGAGCTGACCGAGTCGCTCGAGGACAAGATCGGCCAGCTCACGGCACGCGAGCAGCAGCTCAGCCACCAGGCGCTGCACGATCCGCTCACCGGCCTGGCCAACCGCCGCCTGTTCAGCGATCGGGTCGAGCACGCCCTCAACCGGAGCCGCCGCACGGGCGACCTGAGCGCGGTGCTCTTCATCGACCTCGACGACTTCAAGACGGTCAACGACAGCCTCGGCCACGCCGCCGGTGACCGCCTCCTCGCCTCGGTCGCCGCCCGGATGAGCGGGTGCGTCCGCCCGGGGGACACGGTCGCCCGGCTCGGCGGTGACGAGTTCGGGATCCTGCTGGAGGAGATGGAGGGGCCCAAGCACGCCTCCCACGTCGCCCGGCGGATCCTCGAGTCGCTCGACGTGGCGTTTCCGCTCGACGGGCGCCAGGTCTTCACCCGGGCCAGCGTCGGCGTCGCGGTCGCCGACAGCACCTCGGGCTACGTCGGTGCCGACCTGCTCTCGGACGCGGACGTCGCGCTCTACGCGGCGAAGGGGTCGGGCAAGTCGACCTTCCGCGAGTTCGAGCGGACGATGCGCGTCACCGCCATCGAGCGCCTCGAGCTGGGGCAAGACCTCCGCCAGGCCCTGTACCAGGACCAGTTCTTCTGCCACTACCAGCCCATCGTCGACCTGGTGACCGGCCGGGTGGTGGCGCTGGAGGCGCTGCTGCGCTGGGACCACCCCCACCGCGGCCTCGTCGGTCCCAACTCGTTCATCGAACTGGCCGAGGAGACCGGCATGATCGGCGAGATCGGCATGGCCGTGCTGCAGATGTCGTGCTGGCAGACCGCCAACTGGCGGGCCGAGGGCAAGGTCCCGCCGGGGCTCGAGCTCCACGTCAACCTGTCCGGGCGCCAGCTCGAGGACCCGTACCTCGTGGAGAAGGTCAAGCGGGTCCTGGCCTCCACCGGCTTCCCCGGCAGCCTGCTCGTGCTGGAGATCACCGAGAGCGTGGCCGTCGAGACCGGCGCCGCCCACCTGGACCTGCTGGAGCAGCTCAAGGGCCTCGGCATCCGCTTCGCGATCGACGACTTCGGCACCGGCTACTCGTCGCTCAACTACCTCCGGGCCCTGCCGGTCGACGTGCTCAAGATCGACCGGGCGTTCGCCCAGACCGAGAACGGCCAGACCGACACGGTGCTGCTCGAGGCCATCGTCCGCCTCGGCCACTCGTTGGGCATCGACATGATCGCCGAGGGCATCGAGCACGAGGAGCAGGCGATCACCCTCAAGCGCCTCGGCTGCCGCCGGGCGCAGGGCTTCTTGTTCCACCGCCCGCTGTCGGTGAGCGAGATCCCGCTGGTCGTGGCGGGGCTCGTCCGCCCCGTGGTGGACCCGACGCCGCGCGGCATCGCCCCTTCCTGAACGGGTCCGCCGGAGCGTCGGACCTGACAACCTGTCCTCCGTGGGGGACGAGTGGGAGCCGAGCTGGGTCGACGTCGACGGGATGCGCCTGCGCTACCTCGACACCGGGCCCGCGCCGGGCGATGAGGCCGGTCCTGGGGCTCTGCCCCTGCTGATCATCCCCGGCCACACGGCGCGGATCGAGGGGTTCCTCGCGATGGTCCCCGCGCTCGCCGCCGCCCACCGGGTGCTGGTCGTGGACTGCCCCGGCAGCGGCGAGTCGGACAAGCCCGACCGCGCCTACGACCTCCGGCTCTACGAGGACACGCTCGTCGCCTTCCTCGATCACCTCGGCATCGACCAGGCCGTCCCCGTCGGTGGCAGCCTGGGCGGCAACCTCGTCTTGCGCCTGGGGCACCGGTTCCCCGAGCGGTTCCCGCGGCTCGTGCTGTGGGCGCCGGGTTCGGCGTGGAAGGCCAAGCCGGTCCTGGCCTGGCTGACCCGTAACGTCATCGGCTCCCGGCTGCTCCGCAAGGCCATGTTCTGGCCCGTCGTGCGCACGCAGAGCCGGTTCTGGTACGCCCCGGACTACCCCGACCGCCAGCGCGAGCTCGACGAGACCTTCGCCTACTACCGGCGGGTGATGGGCCCGGGCTTCCTCGCCATGTACTGGGGGATGGCCGCCGACCAGCTCCAGCGCAGCCTCTTCGACCTGGCTCCCGACATCCGCCAGCCCACGCGCCTGCTGTGGGGCGACCAGGACAACGGCGCCCAGATGGGCAAGGGGGTCGCCCGGCTGCACGGGCTGCTGCCCGACAGCGTCCTGCACGTGTTCGGTGGCCGCCGCCACTCGCTCGAGGCCGAGTGCCCCGAC
>CAZCVS010000194.1:0-6285 GCA_964501845.1 uncultured Iamiaceae bacterium | reverse complement strand
CCCGATCCGACCCGGTGAGCGGCTCTCGTTCGCCTCGCCCCTGCCGGCCGACCTGGCCGCGGTGGTGGAGGGCCTCAGCGGGAGCCGGCCCACGGCGGGGTGACCGTCGGGGCGGCCGTGTCCTCCCCGGGCCAGGCCGCCTCACCTCGTGCCATGGTCACGATGTCGGCAAGGGTGGCGGCGTCGAGGTAGCGCCGCATGTGCTCGCCGACGTCGGCCCACACCGCCAGCAGCACGCACTGGCCCTCGTGGTCGCAGGCGCCGTTCTGGTGGGGGCGCCCGAAGTCACCGACCTCGATGGGGCCGTCGACCGCGCTGACGATCTCGGCCAGGGTGATCTCGCTGGCGTCGCGGGCGAGGACGTAGCCGCCGCCGACGCCGCGCTTGGAGCGAACGAGCCCGGCGCCCTTGACCGCCAGCAGGATCTGCTCGAGGTAGGGCTGAGGGAGCGCGGTGCGATCCGCGATGTCGCGCACGGAGGTGGGCGTGCCGTCGGCGTGCATGGCCAGCGACAGCAGCGCCCGGCATGCGTAGTCACCACGGGTCGACACCTTCACGGCGGGCATCCTACGGCCACGAGCCGCCCGCTCCGGGGGAAGGTGGCTCCGACCAGCGCCGATGCGGACGTGACGCCGGTGGCAGTAGCTTGTCCCCGGACCAGGTTGAAAGGACCGTCGTGGACAAGCCCGTGCTCCCTGACTATGCGGGGGCGTGCATCTCCGGCATCGTCCCCGCGCTCCTCGACGGCTCGGTGGAGCCCCCGCCGTGGATCCCGGCTCCGGCCATCGAGACCGGTCAGGTGGTGCTGCTCGTCCTCGACGGGCTCGGGTGGGACCAGCTCCAGGACCGCCGGCACCTGGCGCCCACGCTCTGCTCCCTGCTCGGCGGCCCCATCACCAGCGTCTCGCCATCTACCACGGCCACGGCGCTCACCAGCATCGCCACCGGTCTGCCCCCGGGCGAGCACGGCGTCATGGGCTACCGCATCGCGGTCGACCACGAGGTCCTCAACGTCTTGCGCTGGAGCACGCCGTCGGGCGACGCCCGCAAGCGCATCGACCCGCACGAGTTCCAGCCCAACCCGGCGTTCTGCAGCCAGCGCCCGTGCATCGTGACCAAAGCCGAGTTCGCCACCTCGGGGTTCAGCGGCGCCCACCTCGCGGAGGTCCGCTTCCGTGGGTACCGGGTGCCGTCGACCCTGCTGGTGGAGCTCCAGTCGTCGCTGAAGGCGGGCGAGCCGTTCGTGTACGTGTACTACGACGGCATCGACAAGGTCGCCCACGAGTACGGGCTGGCCGAGCACTACGACGCCGAGCTCCAGGCCGCCGACCGGCTCGTCGCCGACATCCTCGAGCTGCTGCCCCGGGGTGCGGCGCTCGTCATCACCGCCGATCACGGCCAGGTCGACGTGGGCGACAACATCGTCGACCCGCACCCCGACGTGCTGGCCCACGTGTCGTTCCAGTCGGGTGAGGGACGGTTCCGCTGGCTCCACGCCCGCCCCGGCCGCACCGCCCCGCTGCTCGAGGCGGCGCAGGCGCACCACGCCGACACCGCCTGGGTGGTGTCGCGGGACCAGACGGTCGACGAGGGCTGGTGGGGCGAGCGCGTCACCGACGCGGCCCGCCACCGCCTGGGAGACGTCGCCCTCGTCGCCCACCAGCCGGTCTCCTTCCACGATGCGGCCGACTCCGGACCGTTCCAGCTGATCGGCCGTCACGGCTCGCTGACCGCCGCGGAGATGTTCGTCCCCCTGCTCGTAGGAGAAGCTCGATGACCGACCCCCAGACCACCACCTCCGACGAGGCGTCGGAGGTGGCGCACGGAGAGCTCGTGGCCCACGGCTCCGAGGCGGTCGAGCCGGTCGAGGTCGAGGAGCGGCGGGAGGCGGTCGAAGAGCCGGCCAAGGTCATGCGGGTCGGGTCGATGATCAAGCAGCTGCTCGACGAGGTCCGCCAGGCCGACCTCGACGGGCCGGCCCGCGAGCGGCTGAAGGCCATCTACGACAGCTCCATCCAGGAGGTGGGCGCCGCCCTGTCGCCCGACCTGCGGGCCGAGCTCGAGCGGGTGGCGATCCCCTTCGGCGACGACAGCGAACCGAGCGACGCCGAGCTGCGCATCGCCCAGGCCCAGCTCGTGGGCTGGCTCGAGGGGCTCTTCCACGGCATCCAGGCCACGCTGTTCGCCCAGCAGATGGCGGCCCGCAACCAGCTCGACCAGATGCGCGGCCAGCTCCCGCCCGGCGCCATGCCTGGCCCCGGTCCGGGCGGCGCGCCCGTCGCTGACGCCGGCGACGTCCGGCCCGGCACCTACCTCTAGTCCCGGCTGGCCGTCACGATCGCCCCGTCCGGGGTGGAGAGCTCACGCCACGACCCGTCGGAACCGAGACCGCCAGCGGGCCAGCCGCCGCGGGCGCAGCTCAGCTCGTCGAAGCGGTACCAGTCGCCGCACCAGACCGTGGTGTCGGGCAGCGAGGCGTTGACCGTCGTCGGGGCGCCGAGGGCACCGGTGTCGAGGTCGATCGACCGGGTCGTCACGCTGCCCGGATCGTGGCGAACCTCCGCCAGCGCGGCTCGGTACCCGAGGATCGCCAAGGACTGGGTGGTGTCCTGGGCCGCCGGGGTGGTCCACGCCGGCTCGGCCGATCCGGCCGTCCACCGGGCGAGGGACCACGACACCTCAGAGGTGATCAGGCCGATGACATCGCCGTCGGGCAGCAGGCGGGCTTGCACGTGGCCGGACTCCCAGGACGGGTTGTCGACGATGGTCTCAGACCGCAGGGTGCGCAGGTCGATCATCACCAGCGCCTCGTGGGCGGTGTCGGGGTTGGTGCCACGGTGCAGAGCCACGAGCGCCTTCGGCGACCCGTCGACCGTGCCGGCGTCGAGGAGGACGGCCCGGGTCGTGCGCTCGTCGAGCGGAAGGCTGATCGACTTCTCGCGCGTCCAGAGCCGGACGCCGCCATCGGGCCACGGCGGCGTGCGATCGTCGTCGGAGGTCGCGCCCTGGTAGACGACGAGGTCGGTGCCGATGGCGAACGCCGCGGCCGCGGGGTCGTCCGAGATCCTCACGTCGGTCGACGGATCCGTCCCGGTGCGCAGCGAGACCCCCTCGGAGGACGCGATGGCGTAGCCGGCACCGCTCGGCGTGGCGGGGGGCGTGGTTGTCGTCGCTGCGGGTGTGGTGGTCACGGTCGTGTCGGCGGGTGTGGGGCTCACGGTCGTGGCGGTCGTCGCGGTCGTCGGATCGGGGCCGGCGTGGATCTGGTCGCCGGGCTCATCGTTGCGGGTGACGGCGAAGGCGACCACGACCACGACGACGATGGCGGCGGCGGTGGCGAGCCCGAGGATCGTGCGGCGGCGAGCGCGGTCGGCCTCGGCCGCTCGGCGGGCGTGGGCGAGGATGGCGTCGGGGTCACCCTCGGGGTGTTGGGCGATCAGGTCGTCGAAGGCGTCGGGGATGCGGGTCATGGTGCGGTTCCTTCCTCGTCGAGGAGCATGCGCAGGCGCTTGTGCGCCCTCGACACGCGGGTGCGGGCCGCTTCGGCCGAGCAGCCGAGGATGTCGCCGATGTGCTCGGCGGACTGGCCGTCGATGGCGCTCAGCCAGACCGCCGCCCGGTCGAGCGGCGGGAGCTGGAGCAGGATCGACACGTCGGAGGGGTAGGCGGGCGCCTCTCCCTCGTCGGCGACGGCGGCGAGCCGCGGCATGGCCCGGCGGAGGCGGCCGAGGCTGCGGCGCTCGTTGGCGGCCAGGTTGACCACGGTGCGGCGGAGGTAGGCGAGCGGCGAGTCGAGCTCGGTGAGGGGCCCGCGGCGGAGGGTGCGGACGAGGGCCTCTTGGACCAGGTCCTCGGCGTCGCGCTCGGGCGCGCACACCACGGCGGCGAGACGGTGCAGCGCCGGGTAGATCGACCGGAACAGCTCGTCCTCGTCCGACGACCGGTCCGAGCGGACCGGTCGGTCTGGAGGAAGCTCCGTCACGGCGTCACCTGTACTCACATCCCCCAAGACACCGCACCACCGTGGCACGTGACATCACCCGCCGCTCGGGGCGGCCCGGTAGGTTCTGCGGCCATGAGCGATCTGACGAACCGTCAGGTGGTGCTGCGGCAGCGGCCCACCGGCCTGGTCCAGCCCGATGACACCGAGCTGATCGAGCGCCCGGTCCCCGAGCTGGCTGAGGGTGAGGCGCTGGTGCGCAACACCTACCTGGGCATCGACGCCGCCGTGCGCACCTGGCTCGACGACCAGCGCGGCTACCTGCCGCCGGTCCAGATCGGCGACCCGATCCGGGCGGCGGGCGTGGCCGAGGTGGTCGCCACGCGCTGCGACGCCTACGCCGTGGGCGACGTGGTCACGACGCTGTCGGACTTCCAGGAGTACCAGGTGGTCCGCGACGACCTCTACACGACCGTCATCCCCGGTGTCGTCGACCAGCTCGCCATGCTCTCGGTCTACGGCTCCACGGGCGCCACGGCGTACTTCGGCATGACCGACATCGGCAAGCCCCAGCCGGGGGAGACCGTCGTGGTGTCCGCCGCGGCCGGGGCGACCGGCTCGCTCGCCGGGCAGATCGCCAAGATCGCCGGTGCGCGGGTGGTCGGCATCGCTGGCGGACCAGAGAAGTGCCGGGTCGTCGTCGAGGAGTTCGGCTTCGACGCGTGCATCGACTACCGGGCGGGCGACGTGCCGGCCCAGCTCCGCGAGCACTGCCCGAAGCGGGTCGACGTGTTCTTCGACAACGTCGGCGGACCGATCCTCGATGCGGTCCTCGGACGCTTGGCCCAGGGCGGCCGGGTGGCCCTGTGCGGTGTGATCTCGAGCTACCTGACGGGGGAGCACCCCGGGCCCGCCAACTACACGAACCTGCTGGCGCGATGCGGGACGATGTCGGGCTTCAACACGCTCAACAACTGGGGTCGCTTCGACGAGGCGTTCAGCCACCTCAAGCAGTGGGAGGCCGAGGGTCGCCTGGTGCACCGCGAGCACGTCCACGACGGCCTCGAGCACGCCGTCGAAGCTCTCAACGGCCTCTTCACCGGCGCCAACATCGGCAAGACCGTCGTGAAGGTGTCCGATCCCTCAACCTGACTCAGATCCCGGTCAGGCCGCCCACGGGTTGATGAGGTCGAGTCCCATGCCCTCGAAATCGCGGATGTTCCGGGTGGCGAGCGTGGCAGCGTGCTGCCGGCAGATCGCGGCGATCTGCCCATCGGCGGTGGAGATCGGCCGTCCCGATCGGACGCGGTCCGCGACGAGGTCGGCGTAGAACGCCGCGGAGTCCAGATCGAACGAAAGCGTCCTGCCGTCGAAGCGCTGCTCGATGATGCGCTCGGTCGCTTCGAAGAGGTCGACCTTTCGTCGACCGCTCGGGAGCCGGGCGATGCCAACACGGACCTCGGCAACGGTCACCGCGGTCAAGAAGACATCCACTCGTGACCAGCGATCGAGCGCATCCACGACCATTTCATCGGGCCGGGGGCGGAAGAGCTCGGACAGGACGTTGGTGTCCAAGACGATCAATCGAACACCGCGTAGCGAGGCATCTCACGGCGATCGGGCTCCGGGATGGGGGGCAGATCGAGTCCCGCGAGGTCTTGTCTGATCTGCGAAGCGAGTCCCTTCTCCGACTCCGCTGGCTGCGCCACGGCTGCTTGGATCAGCGCCCGAACCTCCGCCTCCATGGAGCGGCCGTTCATCGCGGCGCGCACTCGCAGCTTGTCCTTCACTTCGTCGTCGATGGATCGGATCGTCAGCGTTCCCATGTCGTGGCTCTTCTTCCGAAAGGTGAGTGCAGTGCTGGCAATGCTAGCAGGAGCGACGCCGGGCGACCGACCGTTCCTGATCCAGGTCGTGGCGAGGCGGTGGACGTGGGGACCGGGCGCGGGTACCGTCGGAAATCACAGCCTTGTAGTTCCTCCACAGTCTGGGGATGACCCCTGTGGACGGGCTGTGGACCGTCGCCGTCCGCCGATCGTGAAGAAGTTCCATGGGCGATTCCTTCACCCACCTCCACGTGCACACCGAGTACTCGATGCTCGACGGCGCGGCCCGCGTCGATGAGGTCGTCGCCGCGGCCGCGGCGGACGGCCAGCCCGCCATCGGCATCACGGACCACGGCAACATGTACGGGATCTTGCCGTTCTACAAGGCGTGCAAGGCCAACGGCATCAAGCCGATCCTCGGGTCCGAGCTGTACATGGCGCACGACTCCCGGTTCGAGAAGCCCAGCCGCCGCGGCCGCATGGACGACTCCGGCGGCGACGCCGAGGGCGGCAAGAAGC
>CAZCVS010000193.1:0-6286 GCA_964501845.1 uncultured Iamiaceae bacterium | reverse complement strand
TGTGCCAGGTGTCCTACCGTTCGGCCTTGGCACCGGTCTGGAAATCGGGCAGAGTGGGTACTGAATCCGAGTAATAGCTCGGTTCTGTGGTGGGAGAGGAATTCAAGATGAGCAGCTATCCGTACCAGGACCGGTTCCCGGTCAACCGCACGTTGCCCGAGAAGGGTCGTCCGCGCGACGAGATCCTGGCGGAGATGGCTGCACTGGCCCACGAGGAGGACGCGTCCTGGGAGGGCGGCCGGGTCTCGGGGACCATGTACTGCGGCGACCACGACCACTACGACTTCCTGAACGACGTGTTCGGCCTCTACGCCCACGTCAACATCCTCCAGCGCGACATCACCCCCAGCGCCACCCGGTACGAGGGTGAGGTCATCGCCATGGCGCTCGACCTGTTCCACGCCGACGCGGTGACCGATGGCGAGCCGGCCGGCCTGGTCACCAGCGGCGGCACCGGCAGCATCTGCCACGCGGTGCTCGCCTACCGGGAGGTGGCCCGCGGGCGCGGCGTCGTCCAGCCCAACTTCATCAAGCCCGAGACCGGGCACCCGGCGTTCGACAAGGCCTGCCACCTCTTCGGCGTCGAGATGCGCGTCGCGCCGGTCGACCCGGTGACCCTCCAGGCCGACGTCGCCTGGATCAAGGACAACATCGACGACCAGACCATCGGCTTCATGGGCTCGGCCTGCAACTACGGCTACGGCACCATCGACCCGATCTCGGAGATGTCGGACCTGGCGATCGAGAAGGGCGTGCCCCTGCACGTCGACGGCTGCCTCGGCGGCTTCATCCTCCCCTTCGGCGAGGAGCTCGGCTACGACATCCCGGTCTTCGATTTCCGTCTCCCCGGGGTCACCAGCATCTCGGCCGACACCCACAAGTACGGCTACGCCTTCAAGGGCACGTCGACCGTGCTGTTCCGAGACAAGTCGTGGCGCAACTCGCAGTACTTCTTCCTCACGGATTGGTCGGGTGGCAAGTACACCTCGCCCGGCATGGACGGCTCCCGCTCGGGCGGGCTGCTCGCCGCCACCTGGGCCTCGATGGTCCAGCTCGGCCGGGAGGGCTACCGCGGGTACGCCAAGGCCATCTTCGAGACCTCGTCCGCCATGCAGGACGCCGTGCGCTCGCACCCTGAGCTGAAGATCATGGGCACACCGTCGTTCCTGTTCAGCTTCACCAGCGACGAGTTCGACGTCTACCACGTCAACGACTTCATGCGGCCGAAGGGCTGGCGCTTCAACGGCCAGCAGTACCCCAACGCCCTGCACATGGCGGTCACCCGCCCCCAGACGCAGGACGGCGTGGTCGAGGCGTTCGCCAACGACCTCGCCGCAGCCGTCACCTACGCCAAGGAGAAGGGCCACGAGCCAGCGGCCTCGGGCGCCATCTACGGCGGCGTCGCCGGCGGCATGAACGACGAGGCCGACGAGTTCATCAAGATGGTCATGTCCCAGATGCTGGACGAGCAGCAGGCCCTGCCACCCCTCGACTGATGGCTGCTGCCCGGCCCCACCCGAACTCGGCACCGAACACGGACGCCGGTGTCCGCCATCGGTGCTCGGTTCGAGCCGAGCTGGGCGTCTCACGCAGCTGATCGGCCGACGGCGACGGCGGAGCCGACCTCGGTCCGCACGTCGCCCGGTCGCAGCGTCACATCGCCCCAGGTGAAGCGCACCACGTGCAGCCCGAGCGCCCGCAGGCGCTCGTCGCCCGCGGCATCGAGCTCCTGTTGCTCGGGCGATCCGTGGTACTCGGCACCGTCCCACTCGATGACCAGGCCGGCAGCAGGGTGGAGGCGGTCGACACGGCGGATGTAGCCCCGAGCGTCGCTCATCGGCACCTGCCACTCGATCCCCCTGATCGAAGCGAGGACGGCTCGCCCGAGCACGTCGAGCTCGCTCTCGGTCGGCACGTAGGACCGACCGCGCGCCTCGAGGGCGGCCCGCATCGCCACCGTGCCCCGCCGACCCCGGCCGCCCAGCTCCTCGGTCACCCGGAAGAGCGAACCGATGGTGCACGAGCGGGTCCGCAAGCCGGCCTCGATCGCTCGCCCGAGCGGCTTCGGCCCGAGCTGGCCGGCGAGATCGAACAAGGTCCGCGAGAGCGAGGTCACCGGCACGGCGCCGACGCGCGCTTGGTGGTGGTCGGGGAGCCTCGTGCTCCGGTGGACCGCTGCTGATGACCGCTGGTTGCTGGTCTCGGCCAAGCGCGTGACCTCGATGAGACCGGGGCGGCCGAAGCCCTCGAGACCCCACAGCCACGCCGCCGTGCGGTGCGATGCCCAGGTTCCGGTGCCGTGGACCAGGATCGATGCCAGGACCCTTGCCTCCGTGCTCGGCGGGCAGCCCCCGATGCGGAAGACACCGCGGGTGGCTGGGACCAGCCGCCCCACCTCGATCCATCGAGTGATCTGGCGCGGTCCGATGCCGGCATCGGCAAGGTCGCGGCTGGTGAGGAGGCCGAGCTGCTGCTCTGCACGAGCAGCGAGCCGGCTCATCGGCGAAGCGGGCACAGGTTCTGCGGACATGCCGCCCATGAGAACCACCCACCCTGACAACCGAGCCCCTTCTGCCACCCATCTGGCGCACCCCACCGCCCACCCACCTGACACGAACCCGGCACCTTTCCCGGACGGTGAGGTCCGCAATCGGTGCCGAGTTCGGAGGGTGGCGGGAACGTGGCACGGATGGAGGACAGGTGGGTCCGGGAAAGGTGCCGAGTTCGGAGGGGGCGCTCGACGGGCGGCGGTAGCGTTCGGCGGATGGGAGAGGGAACCGATCCGCGCTGGGCCGCGGCCGTCGAGGTGCTCGACCGGATCAACGCATCGGCCACGCCCCCGGTGCTGGTGCGCGAGGGCCTGTCCTTGCTGGTGCGCCAGGACGCGGTGCTGGTGCGGTCCCGCCTGCGCTCGGAGGAACCGGTCGCCGCCCGTGAGGTGGAGGTGGGCCGGGCCCTCGCGGAGGCCGGGGTGCCCGTCGTCTCGCTGGTCGGGGGCACGGGCCAGCCGTGGCTGGTGGACGGGTGCGTGGTGACGGCGTGGCGCTGGGAGGACGTGACCGGCGCGCCCTCTCCCGCGGACCTGGGCGGCTTGGCCCGTGCGCTCCGGGAGCGGACCGTCGGTACCCACGTCTTCGACGTGCCCCGGTTCGACCCGCTGACCGCCATCCGCGCCGCGGTCGCCCCGGTGCCCATCGGCGACCCGCAGGGCGACTTCGTCCGGCTGCGCGCCCAGGAGCTGTCGGCCGACTGGGCCCGGATCGCCGACCGCGACCCCGCGGGCACCGCCATCGTCCACGGCGACCTCCACCAGGACAACGTCCTGCTCACGACGGGCGGCGCCCTGCTGACCGACCTGGAGCTCGCCGGGGCCGGACCGTGCTCGTACGACACTGCCCCCGCTGTCGTGATGGTCGAGCGCTACGGCGCGGACCCTGCCACCCTCGATGCGTTCCTCGCCGCCCAGGGCCACGACCCGCGCTCGTGGGCGGGGTTCGCCACCTGCCTCGCCGTCTACGAGCTGTGGGTCACCGCGTGGTCGGTCGGCGTGCGCGAGCGGTCGCCGGAGCTGGCCGCGGAGGCCGCCATCCGGGTGGGCTGCCTGCGGGACCAGACCTGCGAGCCCTGGCGCCTGCACTGAGGTCCGTCGCTAGCGTCGGGTCGTGGACGACGAGCTGACCATCGGCCAGTTGAGCGAGCGCTCGGGCGTGGCCCACTCCGCGCTGCGCTACTACGAGGAGCTGGGCCTGCTCACCAGCGAGCGCACCGAGGGCGGCCAGCGCCGCTACCACCGCGACGCGCTGCGGCGCGTCTCGTTCGTGAAGGTGGCCCAGCAGGTCGGCCTCTCACTGGAGGAGGTGGGCGAGGCCCTGGCATCGCTTCCGTCCGCCCGGACCCCCACGGTGAAGGACTGGGCCCGGTTGTCGGCATCGTGGCGGCCCCGGATCGATGCCCAGATCGAGACGCTGAGCCTCCTGCGCGACCGGCTCGACGGGTGCATCGGGTGCGGGTGCCTGTCGCTCGGGGTCTGCCGCCTCGCCAACCCGGGCGACGTGGCGGGCGAGAGCGGGCCGGGTCCCCAGTACCTGGTGCCGGGCTCCTTGCGCCGAGACGACGGTGCTTGACCTCAAGGCGACTTGAGGTCCTACGGTCCCGGCCGTCGCCCACCGGGGCGGCTGACGACCGGGAGGAACCTGCCGTGCACGCCATCCGACTCCACCAGTTCGGCCCCGCCGAGAACCTCGTCTGCGAGGAGATCCCCGACCCTCAGGCCGGCCCGGGCCAGGTGCGGATCGCGGTCGGTGCCGCCGGGGTGCACCTAGTCGACGCCACGATCCGTGCCGGCATCAGCGGCGGCCCCTTTCCGCTGCCAGACCTGCCGATGACGCCGGGGCGGGAGGTGGCGGGGGTGGTGGACCAGGTCGGGCCGGGTGGTGACCGTGGCCTGCTCGGCACCCGGGTGGTGGCCCACCTCGGTCAGGCGAGCGGCGGGTACGCGGAGCTCGCCGTCGTCGCGGGACCGTCGACGCATCCCATCCCGCGCGGCGCGAGCGATGCGGAGGTGGTGGCGATGATCGGGACCGGTCGCACCACCATGGGCATCCTCGAGCAGTCGGACCTGGCCGGCGACGACGTCGTGCTGGTGACGGCGGCCGCCGGTGGCATCGGGAGCTTGCTGGTCCAGGCGGCGAGCAACGCGGGTGCGGTCGTCGTTGGCGTGGCCGGAGGCGCCGAGAAGGTGGCCCTGGTGCAGGATCTGGGCGCCCACGTGGCGGTCGACTACCTCCGCCCCGACTGGCCCGACCGGGTGCGGGTGGGGCTGGCCGGTCGGGGCGTGACCCTCGGGTTCGACAGCGTGGGCGGGGAGGTGAGCCGCCAGTTGCTCGACCTCATGGCGGTGGGTGGGCGCATCCGTGTCTACGGCTGGTCCGCGGGGGCTACGAGGAGCCCGATGCCGACCTGCTCGACCGCCACCAGGTCACCACGGCCATGGTCCTGGGCAAGCCGATGCTGGAGCGCCCGGGCGGAGTCCGGGGCCTGGAGGACGCCGCACTCGCCGAGCTGGCGTCGGGACGGTTGCGCCCGGTGGTCAACCCGCCGTTCCCGCTCGCCAGCGCGGCCAAGGCCCACGAGGCGATGGTCTCGCGCGCCACGGTCGGCAAGGTCGTCCTGGTCCCGTAGCGGTCAGGCGGCCCGGAGGTACTCGTCGAGGGTGAGGTCGGCGCGCTGCATCGCCAGCGCCGGGCCGATGCCCACGTAGCGCAGGTGCCAGGGCTCGGCGGCGTAGGTGGTGACCTGCTCCTTGCCCTTCGGGTACCGGACGATGAACCCGTACTCGGGGGCGTGCGCCTCCAGCCAGGCTGCCTGGGGGGTCAGGCCGAAGCAGGGCTCGGTCGGACAGGTCCCGTCGGCGCCGGTGACATCGATGGCCAGGCCGGTCTGGTGCTCGCTGTGGCCGGGAGCGGCGCTGAACGTGTTGGCCGCGGCCGCACCTTCCTTGCGGACGTGGGCCTCGTAGACCTGCCGCTGGGACTCTTCGGACCGGAAGGCGGAGATGCCGATGATCGGCGCGCCGTCGCGGGCGGCGGCCCAGCCCAGCTCGTCGATGGCCGCTGCCGCCTCGGGGCGCAGCAGCCGCCGTTCGACGGAGTCGGTGCGGGCCCATTCCAGCTCCGGGGCGACGAGGCGAGGCGGGGCCCAGTCCGCCGGGAGGTTCCGCTGCCGGTCCACGAGGACGAGGATGGCGGCGGGGTCCGGGGTGGTGCCGACCGGAGGGGCCTCGTCCGGCCGCGGGTCGACCGTCGTGCTCGGTGCCGGCTCGGTCGTCGATGGGGTGCTGGTCGATCGGATGGGCGCCGCGGCCGGCTCGCCGTCACCTCGGCTCGCCAGCACCGCGATCGCGATCGCGATCACCAAGACGATCACGGCGAGGACGACCACGCCGACGACGGTGCGGTGGCGCTCGACGCGCCGACGGGCCTCGGCCTCACGGGCACGGTGCACCTCGTCGGCCAGCTCTGCCAGCCGCGCCTCGTGTTCGGGTCCCGTGGTCACGGTCGTCCAGCCTTCCAGCCCACGTCCCCTGGTGCCCGTCGCGGCGGCGACGGAGACCGAACGGCGGTCGGGAGGGGGAGAAGACGCTCAGACGGAGGCGACGAGCTTCTTGGCGATGACCTTCAGGCAGAGGGTCTCGTCGGCGCCTTCGAAGATGGACAGCACGCGGGCGTCGACGAAGTAGCGGCTGACGTCGTACTCCACGGCGGCATGGGCTACGCCGAGGAGTACG
>CAZCVS010000192.1:0-6367 GCA_964501845.1 uncultured Iamiaceae bacterium | reverse complement strand
CGGCACCAACGAGCACATCGGCGGGATCGGCACCTTCCTCCACCACGAGGCCCTCGTCGACGGGGCCCGCGCCGTCCACGGGCGCGAGGTCATCGAGCCCGCCATCGCCTTCGCCAACCTGATGGTCCCCGGCCAGGAGCTCGCGGTCCACACCGACGTCCCCGAGTTCCGGGGCGTGAACCGCAAGGTCATCCCGCAGTGGCTGCTCGTGGTCATGCACCACTCCGGTCTGTTCGACGCGTGGCGGCTCCACATCGCCACCGGCATCGCGTGGTTCCAGGACTCCCCGCACGGCCAGCTCCGCTACTGGCCGGATGGGCCGGCCGGCGACGTCGTGGTCCACGAGGTCCGCGCCAACACCGCGCTGGTCCTCGACACCGACACGGTCTTCCACGGGGTCGACCCCGTGGCCCCCGGGGTGGAGGCTCCGGCGATCGAGGCCGGTGCCGGACTGGCGGCCGACGACCAGGGCCGCTGGGTGCTGGTGGCGCCCGACGGGACCGAGATCGGATCGTACGGCTGGGACGACCTGCGGTTCTCGGTGTCGTGGAAGGCCTACTGCTTCGCGGATGAGGCCGAGCGCACCGCGTGGCGCGACCACACCGACGACCTGACCGCGGACGCGGTGGTGGAGCGCCTGGTGGCCGACCTGATCGAGCGCGAGGTGGTGGCGCCCGACGTCCCCGTCGACCGCGACCTCGGCCTGCTCCTCATCGACGAGCACGTCCGCTACCCCGAGTTGACCGCGCCAGCCTGAGGACCGATGCTGGCTTGGCGTCAGAGCGCGAGTGACGCGCGCAGCTCGGCGAGGCGCTCCGGGACCACCGACCACCAGACCCACCGGCCCCGCTTCTCGCCGACGATGAGCCCGGCTTCGGCCAGCACCTTCGTGTGGTGGCTGACGGTGGGCTGGGACTTGCCGAGCGGCTCCTGGAGGTCGCACGAGCACACCTCACCCGCCTGGGCGACGAGGTTGAACAGACGGAGGCGCACCGGGTCGGCGAGGGCGGCGAAGGCCTGTGCCAGCGGCTCGGCTTCGGCGGGCGAGAGCGGCGCCGACGCGATGGACCCGCAGCAGGCGTCCGTGGTGGCGGTGGGGGTGGCAGTTGTCACCGGATCAGACATTGACAATCATCGATCTGTTGAGGAGGATGCACATCGACAAACGTAAATCTATCAGGAGGACCGCTCTGATGAGCCGCCTGCAGCTCGCCCTCAACGTCACCGACCTCGATCAGGCGATCGCCTTCTACTCGAAGCTGTTCGCCAGCCCGCCCGCCAAGGTCCGGGAGGGCTACGCCAACTGGGAGATCGCCGACCCGCCGCTCAAGCTCGTCCTGTTCGAGGGAGCCGAGGGAGGCACCTTGAACCACCTCGGCGTCGAGACCGGCTCGGCCGATGAGGTCGTGGCGGCCGAAGCCCGCCTCGCGGGTGACGGTCTGGAGACGACCGGCATCGACGACACGATCTGCTGCTTCGCCAGCAAGGTCGAGACGTGGGTCACCGACCCGGACGGTGCGCGGTGGGAGTGGTACGTGAAGACCGGTGACGAGGAGTCCATGGGAGGAGAGCCCGTCTCCGCGGGGGAGCCGGCCACCTGCTGCGCGCCGGCTGCAGCCGAGCCGGTCACGCTCGGGCCCAAGCCCTGAGCGCGGACCGCGCCCTCAGCGATCGGCTGATCGCCGAGCTCACCGGAAGCGCGCTGCTTGCCGCGGTGGTGGTCGGATCGGGGATCTCTGCTCAGCGGCTCGCGCCTGGGGAGGAAGGCCTGCAGCTGCTGGCGAACTCGCTGGTGACCGGGGCCGGCATGGTGGCGCTGATCCTCGCCTTCGGTTGGGTGTCGGGTGCCCACTTCAACCCCGCCGTGACGATGGCCGAGCGGGCGTTCGGCGCCATCACCACCCGCGCTGCGGTCGCCTACCTCGCCGTCCAGATCGTCGGGTGCTGCATCGGCGCGATGGTCGCCAACGTCATGTTCGGCCTGTCTGCGGTCGACCTCTCAAGTCAGGTGCGGTCGGGACCCGATCTCTGGCTGGGTGAGGTCGTCGCGACGTTCGGCCTTCTCATCGTCATCGCCGGCGTGGCCCGGTCAGGCCGCCCTCAGGTCGCCGCTTTCGCCGTGGGCGGCTACATCGCAGCCGCCTACTGGTTCACGAGCTCGACCAGCTTCGCCAACCCGGCGATCACGATCGGACGGACGCTGACGGACACCTTCGCCGGAATCGCACCCGAGTCCGCTCCCGCGTTCATCGCGGCCCAACTGACCGGCGCCGCCCTGGCGGTCGCGTTCGCGGCCTCCGTCTTCCGCCAGCCGCGCGGCCAGCAATTGGTGGTCGAGCACCAGGAGGACCCCCATGGTTGATCGAAGTGCAGGACCTCATGTGGTCTTCCTCTGCGTGCACAACGCCGGTCGTTCCCAGATGGCCCTCGGCTGGTTCGAGCACCTGGCCGGTGGAGGGGCGACGGGGTGGTCCGGTGGCTCGGAGCCGGCGGATCAGGTCAACCCGGTCGCGGTGGCCGCCATGGCGGAGATCGGGATCGACATCGGTTCTCGGCAGCCCAAGCGGTGGACGAGTGACCTGCTCCGTGCCGCCGACGTGGTCGTGACCATGGGGTGCGGCGATGCCTGCCCATTCTTCCCGGGGGTCCGTTACCAGGACTGGCCGCTCGATGATCCCGCGGGTCACGGCATCGAGGCCGTGCGGCCGATCCGAGACGAGATCGAACAGCGGGTGCGTCGCCTCCTCGCCGACCTTGGCGTGGAGTCGCGCGACGGCTGAGGCATCCGGTGTCTGGCGTCCCTCAGGGTCCCCTGGAATCCCCCAGGGTCCCCCGGAGTCCCCTCGTCTCCCCCAGGTTCCCCCAGCGTGCTGCAGGCTTGGCGGCTCGGCCCCTTGCGAGGCGACACTCGGTGGCGTGATGCCCCGGTGAGTGCCCTCGAGATCGTGTTGGCGCTGCTGTGCGTCGTCGTCGGCGCCGCCGTCCAGGGGTCGATCGGCTTCGGCGCGTCGCTGGTGTCGATCCCGCTGCTCTTGCTCGTGAACCCGATGCTGGTGCCGGGGCCGGCGGCGGTGGCCGGGCTCACCATCAACCTCATCGGGATGGGTGTCGGGGTCGAGCACGCCGACTGGCGTGGGGCCCGCTGGGCGGTCGTCGGGCTGCTTCCCGGCACGGCCGTCGCGGCCGTGGTCCTCTCGCTCGCCACCGGCAACGCCGTGGCCGTGCTCTCCGCTGTTGCCGTCCTGGCCGCGGTCGCGGTGAGCGCGCTCGGCGCCCGTCCGGCGTACGGCCGACGCCTGCTGCTGGGCGCCGGGTTCTTCTCCGGCTACCTCAACACGACCGCTGGAGTCGGTGGCCCGCCGATGGCCCTCGCCTACCAGGACGCACCGGCCAAGACGCTCCGGGCCACCCTCCCGGTGGTGTTCGTCGCCGCGACGGTGCTGACGATGGCGACCCTGGCCCGCACCGGTCACCTGTCGGCGGTCGACTGGCGCATCGGGCTGATCCTGGCCC
Source organism: uncultured Iamiaceae bacterium (assembly GCA_964501845.1). GTDB lineage: Bacteria > Actinomycetota > Acidimicrobiia > Acidimicrobiales > Iamiaceae > Aquihabitans. The sequence goes on along the minus strand of CAZCVS010000192.1, from coordinate 2,854 downwards.
CGGGTGGGGCGATCGGGTACTACGCCACCCGCGGCATCGCCCACCGCATCGACGGCGCCCGCCTCCGCTCGGCCGTGTTGGTGGTGTCCGCCGTCTCGGCCCTCGCCGCGCTGGCCCGCGTCGTGCTCTGACCCTGACGCGCCCGCCGCTCCGCGAGGTGATCACCGCGATGGGCCCGTGATGATCGAGGTCGGGTGCAGAGAATCCGTCCTCAGCCTCGCCGGTCTGCTGCGCTCCTGTCCCCTCCATCCGCCGATTGATCGTCGTCTGGGCGAGGATCGATCCGTCGACGCGGAGAAGCTGGACGCGCTGATGCCCCGGCAGGAGGCTTCCTGCCGGGTCGATCATGGGGTTGGTGGGCGTTCGAGCGGGGGGGCTCAGTGGGTGCTGGGTCAGGCAGCGTCGGTGGCGGGTGGGCCGTTGGCGTCGGGCCGGCCGGTGGGTTCGGTGTCGGGCGGCCTTCGGTGGGGCCGGGGTGACCGGTGGGCGTCTGGGGGTGGTGGCGGGTCGTCGGCCTGCAACTCGTCGGTGGGACCCGCCTCGGGCGGCACCGGGTCGGTGCGGTGGAAGTGGAGGTCGCGGAGGCGCATGGGTTCGCCGGTGGGTGGCTGGTAGCGGGTGGGGGTGAGCCCCGCGGCTCGGGCGGCCTCGGCGGCGCCGTCGCCGGGGGTGGTGGTCCCCGCTCGTCGGGTGGCGTCAGCGATGCGGGGGATGGGGGTGCCGCAGGGGTCGAGGCGGCGCTGGTGCTCGTCGCGGAACTCGATCGCTCCCGAGGTGCCGGGGAGCTGGTCGGGGTTGCCTTCGACGGCGAGCTGACCGAGGTGGTGCATGCGGTGGTGGCGCCGGCAGAGGCAGACGAGGTTCCACGACTCGGTGGGGCCGCCGTCTCCCAGTGCCAGATGTGGTGGATCTCCAACCCGACCGTGGCGTCGCAGCCCGGAACCCGGCACCCGCCGTCGCGGTGCTCGATGGCGCGGCGCAGCCGTCGGTTGATGGTGCGGGTCTTGCGTCCGGCACCGAGCGGGGTGAGGCCGTCGTGGACGAGGCCGCGCAGGGCGGAGTCGCACAAGATGAGCCGGCGCTGGTGGTCCGGCAGCGGCAGCCCGAGGTGGGTCGTCAGCTGGATGGTCCCGTCGGGTCCGGCTTCGAGGTGGACGTGGACCAGGTACCGGTCCGAGCCCGGCTTGGCTGCTTGGCCGGCGGCCATCGAGTCCTCGGCCAGTGCCACCAGCGCATCCGCCCGTGACACCGGCGGGACCTTCGCCCCGTCGGGCAGGGCGGCCTTGCGCTGGCGAAACAGGTCGTCCTGCTTGGCTCGGAGCGCAGCATCGACCACGGCGCCCTCGTCTTCGGGGAGCCGCCCACCGAACCAGTACCCGAGCTCGTCGGTGCCCGTCGAGCACTCCCGCCGCTCACGGACCACCGGGTCCCCGTCGCTGTCGGGCTGCTCGAACCCGTATCGGGGCAGCGCCTTGCGCAGCTGCGACACAGTCGCCGTCTTGGCGAACCGGGTGCACGCCTCTTCGTAGGGGGCGGGGACGTGCCAGGCGATCATCGCGGCCTGGTCCAACGTCAGCTCCCCGGCGGTCAGGGCTGCGAGGCAGCAGGGGAGCTGCTCCGAGCGCTTCGCCAGATGCACGATGTCCTTGGCGTGGCGCAGCGACAGCCCGGTCCGCCACGCCACCCAGTGGGCGTCGGAGCGGATCCCGGTCCCCACCGTCTGGCCCTCGGCGACCGCCAGGCGCACCAGTTCCACCAGTCGGCCGGCCCCCACGTTGACCGCCCCCATCACCACCGACACCTCGTCGCACAGCTGCCGGTACCGGCGCATCCCATCGGGGTCGGGGCCGGCGGGTGGAGGGAGCATGGGGCCAGGGTAGCCGGAGAACGAACAGATGTTCGACATTCTCATGATGTTTCCTGTGTTTGTATCAATTGGCTCGCCCTGATCCGATCGACCTCGTCAATGTCCGATTCAGGGGCGACGGTGCGGCGGCGGGCGCATCTGCGAGCCTGACCGCCATGGCGTCGGTGGGTGGTGGCAAGCGACGGTGGCCGTGGATCGTCGGTGTCGTGATCGTGGCGCTGGTGGCGGTCGCGGCGATCGCCTGGTTCTGGTACCTCCCCAACCACCGAGCCGATCTGCGGTCGGGGGAGCGCTACGGCATCGACGTGTCCCGGCACCAGGACCTGATCGCGTGGGACCGAGTCGCCGACGACGACATCGACTTCGCCTACATCAAGGCCTCTGAGGGTGGTGACATGGTCGACGAGCGATTCGCCGAGAACTGGTTCGGCGCCGGCGACGCCGGTCTGGACCGGGGGGCCTACCACTTCTTCACGCTGTGCCGGCCGGGTGCTGCGCAGGCTCGGAACTTCTTGGAGACGCTGCCTGATGGCGCCGGAGAGCTCCCGCCCGCGCTCGATCTCGAGCTCGCCGGCAACTGCTCGGCCCGTCCGTCCGCCGCGGACGTGGCGAAGGAGGTCGCCGCGTTCGTCGAGGCCGTCGAGCAGGAGACCGGCGAGACGATGGTCCTCTACATTGGTGACGACTGGCAGGGGCGCTACCCCGTGGTCGATCGGGAGGACCATCCGAGGTGGGCCCGCCGCCTCTACCGCCGCCCGCTCACCGACGACTGGTGGATCTGGCAGTTCTCCGGTACCAGCCGCGTCGACGGCATCGAGGGCCACACCGACCTCAACGTCATGAAGGGCGACGAGCCGCCCACCTGACGGTCACCCGCTCCACCCCGAAACGGCACCAGGCCAGACCCGGGGGGCCTGGCCTGGTGTTTTGAGTGGTGGTCGGAACCGGCGTCGATCCGGTGACCTTCCGCTTTTCAGGCGGACGCTC
>CAZCVS010000191.1:3979-6386 GCA_964501845.1 uncultured Iamiaceae bacterium | reverse complement strand
CTCGTCGTCTCCAGAGGGGCCGTCCTCGATGGACAGCTGGGAACCCACCTGGCCGGGCCGCCCGCCCGGCGCCGGCTCGCTCGGCCAGCGCATCGCCACGCTCCGGGTCGACCGCGGCTGGACCCAGCAGCAGCTCGCCGACCGCCTCGGCATCTCCCGGGTGGCCGTGTCGCACCTCGAGACCGACCTGAACACGCCCTCGGAGCGCACCGTGGCGCTGCTCGCCGGGCTGTTCCGCCTCGAGCCCCATGATCTGGTGGCCGGCACCTCATACCCGATGGCCAAGAGCGACCGCCTGCCGCTGGTGGTCACCCGCTGGACCGAAGTCGAGCACCAGTTGGCTCTGCTGGCCCGCGACCTGTGGTGGCTCGATGGCGCCGGCGCCTCGTCCCCGCGGGCATCCCAGGCGTTGGTCGACCAGGTCCTGGGGGAGTGGGACACGGTGCTCGCCAAGCTCGCCGACACCGTCGTGGATCCCGCCGAGGCCTCCCTCGTCGCCTCCGCCCGCGAAGTGGTGAGCCTCCGCCGCCGCGGCTGAGCTCGGCATCGGGCTTTCGGAGGTGGCAAAGCACCCGCGTTTGATCGAACAGGTGTTCGACGCGATGATCGGCAGATGGGCTTCCACAACCCCGCCGTGCCGTGGTCGGAGCTGGCGCGCCGCCTCGACGGGCGAGCCAGCGGGCCAGATGGTGTAGTCGACTGGGCCAACGGAGGCGACAGCCCGGCGTGGTCCCGCAAGCGGGCGGCCTACGAGCCGCCGCCGGACCTGGCCGATCGGCCGTCCGAACCGGTGGTGCCCTATGCGGAGCTGCACTGCCACACGAACTTCAGCTTCGGTGACGGGGCCTCGCACCCCGAGGAGCTGGCCGAGGAGGCGGCCCGGCTCGGGCTGGAGGCGTTGGCCGTCACCGACCGCGACGGCTTCTACGGCGTGGTCCGCTTCGCCGAGGCGGCTCGGGCCGTGGGTCTGCCCACGATCTTCGGCGCCGAGCTGACGCTCGACGGCCCGGCGCGTCCGCCGATGGGCGATCCCGATCCGCCGGGGGACCGTCTGGTGGTGCTGGCCCGAGGCCCGGAGGGCTACGGCCGGTTGGCGCGGGCCATCACCACGGGCCAGATGGCGGGGCACAAGGGCGCGCCGCGCCTCGGTCTCGACGAGCTGGCCACGTTCGCCGGTGGGCAGTGGGCGGTGCTCACGGGTGGTCAGAGGGGACCGGTGGTCCGCACCCTCGAGCGCGAGGGGCCGGCCGCGGCGGCCCGGGCGCTCGACCGGCTGGTGGCGCGCTTCGGAGCCGAGCACGTCCACGTCGAGCTGTGGGACCACGGCGACCCGCTCGACAGCGCTCGCAACGACGCACTGGCCGGCCTCGCCGGACGGCCCGGCCGCGAGCTGCCGGTGGTCGCCACCAACGACGTCCGCTACGCGACGCCCTCGCGACGGCACCTGGCCGCGGCGCTGGCCGCGGTGCGGGCCCGTCGCAGCCTGGACGAGGTCGACGGATGGCTGCGCGGTGGCGGCGCCCACATGCGCTCGGGTGCCGAGCAGGCCAGGCGCTTCGCGCGGTACCCGGGGGCGGTGGCGGCTGCCGCCGAGCTGGGCCGGGACTGCGCCTTCGACCTGCGACTCGTGGCCCCCCGGCTCCCACCGTTCCCCTGCCCCGACGGCCTCGACGAGCTCGCTTACCTGAAGCGACTGGTCGAGGAGGGAGCGGCCCGCCCCGACCGCTACGGGCCTCGCCCCGCGTCGGTGCCCCGGCCGATCTCGGCGGCCGCCACGCCACCACCGCTCACGGCGCCGGCGGACCTGAAGGGCGAGCCCACCGAGGAGCGGCGGGAGCGGGCCTGGCGCCAGATCGACCACGAGCTGGCGGTGATCGAGACCCTTGGGTTCCCCGGCTACTTCCTCATCGTGTGGGACATCGCCCGGTTCTGCCGGGAGTCGGACATCCTCTGCCAGGGGCGGGGCTCGGCAGCCAACAGCGCGGTGTGCTGGGCGTTGGACATCACCAAGGTCGACGCGGTGGGCCTTGGCCTGCTGTTCGAGCGGTTCCTATCGCCCGAGCGCGACGGCTACCCCGACATCGATCTCGACATCGAGAGCGGCCGCCGGGAGCAGGCCATCCAGTACGTCTACGGCCTCCACGGTCGCGAGTGCGCGGCGCAGGTGGCCAACGTCATCACCTACCGGTCGCGCTCCGCGGTGCGCGACATGGCCAAGGCCCTGGGGGCCGACCCAGGCCAGCAGGACGCCTGGTCGAAGCAGCTCGACCCGTGGAAGGGGGTGCGGGGAACGGCGGAGCTGCCCGACCAGGAGATCCCCGCCGAGGTGCTGGAGCTGGCCGCCGATGTGGAGCACTTCCCCCGCCACCTGGGCATCCACTCGGGCGGCATGGTGCTGTGCGACCGG
>CAZCVS010000191.1:3459-3969 GCA_964501845.1 uncultured Iamiaceae bacterium | reverse complement strand
GCGACCGGCCGGTCATCGAGGTGTGCCCGGTCGAGTGGGCCCGGATGGAGGACCGCAGCGTGCTCCAGTGGGACAAGGACGACTGCGCCGCGGCCGGCCTGGTCAAGTTCGACCTGCTGGGCCTGGGCATGCTCACCGGCCTGCACCGCATGATCGACCTGGTCCGGGACCACACCGGCGTCGAGGTCGACCTGGCCACCATCCCCCAAGAGGACCCTGAGGTCTTCACGATGCTGTGCCGGGCCGACTCCATCGGCGTGTTCCAAGTGGAGTCCCGAGCCCAGATGGCCACCCTGCCCCGCCTGAAGCCCGAGAGGTTCTCCGACCTGGTGGTGGAGGTGGCGCTCATCCGCCCCGGTCCCATCCAAGGCGGCTCGGTCCACCCCTACATCCGCCGACGGAACGGGCAGGAGGAGGTCACCTACCTGCATCCGTCGATGGAGCGGTCGCTGGCCAAGACGCTCGGCATCCCGCTGTTCAAGGAGCAGCTCATGCAGATCGCCATCGACG
>CAZCVS010000191.1:0-3449 GCA_964501845.1 uncultured Iamiaceae bacterium | reverse complement strand
CGCCAGGCCATGGGGTCCAAGCGGTCGGTCGAGCGCATGGAGCAGCTGCGCCAGCGGTTCCACGACGGCGCCACCGAGCGGGGCGTCACGGGTGAGGTGGCGGAGGAGATCTTCGCCAAGCTGGCCGCCTTCGCCAACTTCGGGTTCCCCGAGAGCCACTCGGTGAGCTTCGCCTACCTGGTGTACGCCTCGGCCTGGTTCAAGCGGTACCACCCGGCTGCCTTCTGCGCCGGCCTGCTCGACGCGCAGCCGATGGGCTTCTACTCGCCCCACTCGCTGGTGCAAGACGCCCAGCGCCACGGGGTGGTGACCCGGACGCCGTGCCTCGTGGCTTCCGAAGCCGGCGCCACCCTCGAGCCGTGCCCCGACAGCGAGGGGGGCCTGGCCATCCGGTTGGGCATCGGGTCGGTGCGCGGCATCGGCACCGAGCTGGCCGAGCGGATCGTGGCCGGCCGTCCCTACGTGGACGTGGAGGACCTCGCCCGCCACCACGAGCTCACCGTGGCCCAGCTCGAAGCGCTGGCCGCGGCGGGAGCACTCGCCGCCTTCGCCGATGATCCCGAAGCCGCTCGGGGCCCGGGTCCGGGGCGACGGACGGCCATCTGGCAGGCGGGGGCGGTGGGGCAGGGGTCGACCCGGCAGCTGGAGGGGGTCGTCACCGGGACCCGGGTCCCCACGCTGCCGGGGATGGACGAGCGGATGGTGGCGCTGGTCGACCTGTGGGCCACCGGCATCGCCCCCGACGGCCATCCCACCCGGTTCCTGCGCGACGAGCTGGACCGCTTGGGGGTGGTGCCGGCATCGGAGCTCGCCGCCCGTCCGGGCGGGAGCCGCGTGCTGGTGGGCGGGGTGGTGACCCACCGCCAGCGTCCGGCCACCGCGTCGGGCACCACGTTCCTCAACCTCGAGGACGAGACCGGCCTGGTCAACGTGGTCGTGTCGAAGGGGTGCTGGGTCCGCCACCGGCGCCTGGTGCAGACGGCTTCGGCGCTGCTGATCCGGGGCCGGATCGAGACGGCGGAAGGGGTGACCAACGTGATCGCCGAGACCATCTCGCTGCTGCCGCTGTCGACCCAGCTGCGGTCCCGGGACTTCCGCTGACCTGGTGGGGGATTCCGCAGGGTCGCTCAGGCCTCGCCCACGACGCGCAGCTGAGCCGGGCTGACCGGCTGCTCGACGGCGACGGCTCGCCCGATCGCCTCGGCGGTGGCAGCGTCTTCGGGTAGCCAGGTGACCAGCTCCTGGTCGTCGTCGGCCAGTCGGAGCACTTCGAACGTGAGGCGGAGGTCGCCGACGTCGGGGTGGTGGAGGCGACCGGAGCCTCGGTGCTGCGGGGTCACCGGGTGAGCCGCCCAGCGCTCGGCGAACTCGGGAACCGCCAGCAGCTCGGAGAGCAGCCCCTGGAAGGCCGGCTCCTGCTCGAGCTGGCGGTGGGCGGTGCGGAACCGGGCCACCTGCGCATCCGCGGTGTGGTCCCAGTCGGGGTAGGTGGTGCGGGCATCGGGGTGCAAGAAGAGGTGGCGCACGAGGTTCGGCACCTCGATCAACCCGAGCGGCGCCACCAGCGCGCGCCAGGTGGGGTTGGAGCCCACCACGTCGCCGAGGGGGCCGAGCACGAAGGCCGGGGTCGGATCGAGCTGGTCGAGAATGAGCTGCACGGTGGGCGGGACGCCCACGTCGAGGCGCGGGGTGGCCGGGCAGAACTGGTCCAGGTGAGGCGACGAGGCGTGGGCCGCCAGGGCCAGCAGGTGCCGGGATTCGTCGCCGTCGAGCTGGAGGGCCTCGGCCAGCGCGGCCACCACCTCGGGGGACGGGTTGGTGTCGCGGCCCTGCTCCAGGCGCACCAGATAGTCGATGCTCACCCCGGCGAGGGTGGCCACCTCCTCGCGGCGCAGGCCTGGCGTGCGACGGCGACCGTTCACCCGCAGGCCGGCCTGGGCGGGCGTGAGCCGCTCCCGACGGGAGCGGAGGAAGGCCGCGAGCGGTGGGAGATCGGACACGGCGCCCAGTGTGCCAGCGGCTCGGCGGATTCAGCCTGGCCCTGTCGCTACCAGGATCGCGGCGGTCTTCCTGAGGTCGCCGGAGGGGCGCACGCTGCTGCCCATGACGATCAACGACACCACCACGTCCGCCCTGCCCCTCGCCCCCGGGCGCTGGGCCCTCGACTCCGCTCACTCTGCCGTGAACTTCACCATCCGCCACCTCGGCGTCTCCAAGGTCCGGGGCCGCTTCGCCCGCTTCACGGTCGACGTGACCGTGGGGGAGACCCTCGAGACCACCGGCGTCGTCGCCGTGATCGACGTCGACTCGGTCGACACTGGCAACGCCGACCGCGATGTCCACGTGCTCGCTCCCGACATGGTCGACGTGGCCGTCCGCCCCACGCTGACGTTCCGCTCCACGTCGATCGCCGGGTCGGGCGACGAGTGGGAGCTGGTCGGTGACCTCACCATCGGTGAGGTGACCCGCTCGGTCACCCTCGACGTGGAACTGGGCGGTGTCCAGGAGTTCCCGGGCGGCCCCCGTCACGCTGGCTTCGAGGCCACCACCCAGCTCCGCCGCCAGGACTTCGGGCTGATCCCCGCGGTGCCGAGCGCCATGCTCGGCGACGTCATCAAGATCGAGCTCGACCTGCAGCTCCTCGAGCCGGAGACCGGCCCGGCTCCGGCCTGAACCCAGACCACCTCCCACGCTCGAACCCGACCTCACAAAACGAAGCGAACTTCGTAGGTGAGAGCGCCCGACTGGGAGCCCTCACCTACGAAGTTCGGAGTGGAGGGGAGCGGGCGTCAGTTCTGGTGGGCGCGCTGCTCGGCCTCGTGGGCCTCGGCCTCGGCGCGGGCCTTCTCGGCCTCGGCCTCCTTGGCAGCCACGTCGCGCTGGGCGTCGGCCTTGTCCTGCTGGGCCTCGCCCTCGCGCTCGAGATCATCGTTGCCGGTCACGACTCCCGCCGCCTCCTTGGCCTTGCCCTTGACGCCTTCGATGACGCCCTTGACGCCTGCTTCGGGTCCGGTCTCGTTGCCAGCCATGTCGCTCCTCGTGTTCGTGGGTGTGGGCAGCCGGTACCCGGGTCCGTCGTTCCGAAACCGCCGTGTGCGCGATGTCACGCCCGGCTGCGCCAGAACGGTCGCATCGGGCGTGGCTGTCAGACCGGGGTGGGAGGATGCCTGCCATGCCCGCCGCCACCGACATCGCCACCGAAGCCCAGGCCGTCCTGTGCGAGCTGGCGGGCCCCGACGCGGTCCTGCGCCCGGACCAGTTCGCGGCCATCGACGCGCTCGTGCGCCAGCGCCAGCGGGTCCTGCTCGTCCAGGCCACCGGGTGGGGAAAGTCCGCCGTGTACTGGATCGCCACCCAGCTCCTGCGGCGGGAGGGTGGTGGCCCCACGCTCGTCGTGTCGCCGCTGCTGGCCCTCATGCGCAACCAGGTCGCCGCGGGCCAGAAGGCCG
>CAZCVS010000190.1:0-6396 GCA_964501845.1 uncultured Iamiaceae bacterium | reverse complement strand
GTTCGATCCTGACGTTCCTGGAGTCCCTGTGATCCGTTCGCTCCCCGCGCTCCGCTCTCTCCGCCGGGCCGCCCTCGCCTCGCTCGCGTGCGGGGCGCTGCTCCTCTCGGCCTGCTCGTCGGGAGACTCCGTCGGGTCCACCACGACGAAGGCGGCGAAGCCGGTCGAGGTGGGCGAGGTGCTCGAGACGTTTGCCGCCGAGGTCATCGTGCCGTCCTACGAGGCCTTGGACGCCGGCCTGGCCGGCCTGGAAGCCGCGACCGCCGAGCTTTGCGAGTCGCCGTCGGCAGCATCGCTCGAGGCGGCGCGAGATGCGTGGGTCGAGGCCGTCGAAGCGTGGCAGGGCACCCGGGCCGCCGGCGTCGGGCCTGCGCTCGACAAGCGGCTGATGAGCGACGTGGCGTTCGCGGCGCGGCCGCGGGGCATCTCCCTGCTGCTCGAGAGCGGTGACCCGGTCGATGTCGCCGCCATCGCCGACGAGGGCGCGGCGGCCCGCGGCCTCTTCGCCGCCGAAGAGGCCCTGTTCGGCGAAGGATCGGAATCGCTCACCGGTGCCGAGGGCGCTCGGCGCTGCGAGTACGCGGCATCGGTGGCCACGCTGACGGCGCGGGCCGCGGCACCGGTCATCGAGCAGTGGACGAGCGGCGAGGCCGGCGATGCGCTGGTGGCGGGGCTCGACGGCAGCCCGCAGTCGTCGGTCGCCGCCCTCACCAACGAGGCCACGCGCCGCATCGGGGAGCTCGACCTGATGGGCCTCCGGGACATGGCCGAGGCGGACAGCTTCGACGACCTCGACGAGGCCCGCCGGGGCGGAGCGGCCGACCAGCGCCTGGCGGACCGCAAGGCACTTCTCGCCGGTGTCTCGGCGCTGGTGGGCGACGGCTCCACCGGGTTGTCCGCCCTGGTGGGCGCCAAGGATGCCGACACCGCGGCGCGCCTCGTGGCGGCGCAGGCCGAGGCCGACGAGGCGATGGCCGCGCTTCCCGACTCGGTGGCCGAGGCCTTCGAAGACCCCGACGCCATCGCCGCGGCATCGAACGCGGTGGCCGAGCTGAAGGTCCTGGTGTCCACCGAGGTGGCGAGCAAGCTGGGCGTCACCATCAACTTCAGTGACTCCGACGGCGACTCCTGACGAGGGCGGGTCAGCCCGCGCCTGGCGCTGGGTGCTGCCCGCCGTGGCGGTCGCCGTCGCGCTCGCTGCCGGTGTCGCCACCGTCCGTTCACCAGGTGGCAGGGGGAGCGAAGGCACCACCCCCACGACGGCCGTGCCCGCTGATGCGGTGGAGGTGAGCTCCGACGCGCCGACGTACTCCTCGCTCCAGGAGCTGGTCGACGCCTCGGACCTGATCGTGCGGGGCCGGATCACCGCCACCGAGCGGGGTCGCTGGTTCGGCTCCGGCGACAGCGGTCAGGGGGCCCGCATCCAGTCGCGCCTGGCCACGCTGGAGGTCGACGAGGTGCTGCGGGGCACGCCGCGAGGTGAGCTGTCGAGGCTCCTGCTGGAGGAGGAGGGCTGGACCTCCGACGGCCACCCGCTGGTGATCGACGGGGCGGCGCCGACGCAGCGCGGCGACGAGGGCATCTGGTTCCTGGCCGACACCGGCGACGAGTCCACCGGCGCCTGGATCGTGGTCAACGCCCAGGGTCGCTACCTGGTGAGCGACGGTGGCCAGCTGGTGGGCGCCCGGGGGAGCGATGCCCTCGTGGACGACCTGACGAACGGGTCGCTCGACGACCTGGTCGATCGGCTCAGCCGCACCCGGCCTCGTCCATGAGCCAAGCCCGAACAACGCCGGTGCCAGGCGCGGAGGCCACCGGTCAGAGGCCGGCCTTCGCCCAGTAGGTGCCGTCGAGCATCTCCCGCAGGGTCGCGCGGTGGATGATCATGTCGTCGAGGTCCTCGGGCTCGATGGCCTCGCCGAAGAGGACCGAGCGCTCGGTGACCCGCCGCATGATCACGCCGTGGCGCATGGCGGCGTAGGCGATGTGCCAGCGCAGGTTGCCGGGTGCCCGGCCGGTGGCCGCCTCGTAGGTCACGGCCAGGTCCTTCGCCTGCATGAAGTCGGGCAGGCCGGGCAGCTCCAACGACGACGAGATGTCCTGGAAGAAGAGGTGGAGGTAGGCCATCCAGCCGAGGTCGACCTCGGGCGGGGCCACACCGGCCATCTCCCAGTCCAAGACCGCGGTCACCTGGAAGTCGACGAACATCATGTTGCCGATGCGGGCGTCGCCCCACGACAGGCAGTCGGGGCTGGTGTCGGTCGGGAGGTTGGCTCGCAGCCAGGCGAAGCACTCGTCGAGCAGCGGCGAGCGCTTCTCGCCGACGACCCACTCGTGGTAGCCCTCCCACTCCGCCAGGTGGCGCTCGAGCGCGGTGGCGCCGGGCCGGTCGTACTGGAGCGACGACAGGTCGTGGGTCTCGGGGGTGACCCGGTGGACGCCGGCGAGGGCCTCGACCGCGGAGGCCTGCAGCTGCGCCCGCTGGTGCGGCGTGGCGCTGTCGACCCAGTTGTCGCCGAACGTGTACGGCAAGACGTCGCGAGGGACGTCCCCGTCGACCCGCGCCATCACGAAGAAGGGCGCGCCGACGATGGACCGGTCGGCCTCGTACCAGAGCGTCTCGGGCACGGGGACATCGGTCGCCTCGGCCACCAGCGACATCACGTCGAACTGCATCGCCAGGTCGTAGGTCGGAAACACCGGGATCTTGTCCATCTCGGGCTCGATGCGGGCCACGCAGCGCTGCTCGACCTTCTCGCCCTCGAGGTCGTAGCGCGCCGTGAACAGCAGCGTCTCCGACGACATGCCGTTGCCCTCCGGGCTGAGCACGTCCGACACGTGGGGGTCGGCCCCCTCGGGCAGCACGCCGGCCAGCCACCGCTCGATCCGGGAGCCGAGCTCCTCGGGATCGCGGGTGGAGGTGGTGATGTGGTCGGAGGGGAGCTCCGCCGGCCCGCCGAGCTTGGCGGGGGCAGCGTCAGGGTCGGTCGACATGGAACCGGTTCTAGTCCGAACGGGCATCCGGTGCGTCGTGCACCGGCCATCTGCCGTTCACCGTGGATCCGGTGCCGATTCCCGTTCGTGGCCAGAGGCGTAGCATCCTGTCCCCGTGGAACTGCGTCGCACCCCTGCCCGTCGAGCTGGTCTCGCCGCCCTGGCCGCCCTGCTCGTGTTCGGAGCCTCCGCCTGCTCGGGTGGCCTGGTGGGCACCGCCCCGGCAGCCACGGTCGATGGCACGGACATCTCCCAGGAGAAGGTCATCAGCGCCACCGAGGCGACGCAGGCGTTCTACGAGTACAGCCTCGAGCAGGGCCAAGATGCCAGTGGCTCGCTGACGGAGCTCATCGCGTCGCTCGACGGCACCGGCTCCGACTCGGTCGGAACCGAGGGCGCGGCGCGGGTGCTGACCGACATGATCGTCGACGAGGTCATCCGCCAGGAGCTCGAGGCGCACGACGCCCTGCCCACCAAGGCCGACCACGAGGAAGCGCGGCGCCAGCTCGAGGAGCAGGCCGGCGGGGCCGAGGCGCTGGCGAAGTTCCCGGCGGCGTACATCGACCTCTACCTCGACGGCCTGGTGGTCAACCAGGCGTACCTGAAGCTGCTCGCCGCCGAGGCCGACGAGGATGTCGTCCCGCTGACCGCCGAGGAGCGTGAGGCGGCGATGCGCGAGCTCTACGAGCAGGTCTCGACCGCCAGCCCGCTGTGCCTCAACGCCATCCAGGCCGCCACGGAGGCCGACGCCGCCGAGGCCCGCCAGCGCGTCGACGCCGGCGAGGACTTCGTCGCCGTGGCCCAGGACCTCGCCCCGGAGGGGAGCACCATCCCCGATGAGGGCGCGGTGGCCTGCCTCGGGTTCGAAGGGGCCCAGGCCGCGTTCGACCAGGACTTCTCGACGGCCGCGGTCGGTGATGTGATCGGTCCGGTCACCTACAACGACCAGCAGAGCGGTCAGACGATCTACCTGGTGCTGCGCGTCGAGGGCCTCGAGGGCCAGACCTACGAGGAGCTGCTGCCCCGCCTCGAAGAGCAGGTGCCGGCGGAGCCGGCGCCCACCGATCCGGACTCGCTCGACGCCACCGAGCCGCTCTCGAAGCTGCTGAAGGCCGCGGCCATCGACGTCAACGCCATCTTCGGTCGCTGGAGCCCGGCCCAGCAGGCGGTCGTGCCGCCCAAGGTCCCCGGCGCGCCGGTGACCACCACGGTGCCCGCCCTCCCCGGATCCTGAGCGGTGGGCCGCATCACGGTCGTCGGCCTCGGGCCTGGTGACCCGGCCCTGGTCACCTCGGGCACGCTCGATGCGATCGCCCGGGTGCCGGCCCCGGCGCGGTTCCTGCGCACCGAGGTCCACCCGTCGGCCCACCTCGTCGCCGGCGCGGCCACGTTCGACCACCACTACGAAGCGTCGGACACGTTCGACCAGGTCTACCGGCGCATCGTCGACGACCTGATCGCGTCGAGCGCCGGCCATCCGGAGGTCCTCTACGCGGTCCCGGGGTCGCCCCGGGTGCTGGAGCGCACCGTCGACCTGCTCGACGCCGCGGCCGCCGAGGGCCGGATCGAGTTCGAGGTGCTCGCCGGCATGTCCTTCGTGGACCTGGCCTGGGTCCGTCTGGGCGTCGACCCCTACGAGGAGGGTGTGCGCCTCATCGACGGCCACCGCTTCGAGGCGGCCGCGGCGGGGGAGCGGGGCCCGCTGCTCGTCGCCCACTGCCACAACAAGCGGGTGCTCTCGGACATCAAGCTCTCGGTCGACGACTTCCCCGAGACGCCGGTCGTCGTGCTCCAGCGCCTGGGCCTGCCGGACGAGTCGGTGACCACAGTCGAGTGGGCGGAGCTGGACCGGTCGTTCGAGCCCGACCACCTCACGTCCGTCTACATCCCCGAGCTGGCCCGGCCCGTCGCGGGGGAGGTGGCGGCCTTCGTGGAGCTGGTGGCCAAGCTGCGCGCCGAGTGCCCGTGGGATGCCGAGCAGACGCACCGGACGCTGACCCGCCACCTCCTCGAGGAGACCTACGAGGTGCTCGAGGCGCTCGCCGCGGTGGGCGACGGCGGCCCCGACACCGACCCCGAGGCCTACGCGCACCTGGAGGAGGAGTTGGGCGACCTGCTGTTCCAGATCGTGTTCCACACCACGCTCGCGACCGAGGCCGGGTCCTTCGGCCTGGGCGACGTGGCCCGCGGGGTGCACGACAAGCTCGTCCACCGCCACCCGCACGTGTTCGGGCAGGTCGAGGTGGACGGCGCCGACGACGTGGTGGCCAACTGGGAGCAGATCAAGAAGGCCGAGAAGGGGCGGGCATCGATCTTCGACGGCATGCCCGCCGACCTGCCCGCGCTGCTCTACGCCCTCAAGGTGGTCAAGAAGTCATCGTCGCTCGGCGTGACGCCTGACCCGGACGACGTCACGCTCGGCGGCCAACTCCTCGCGCTGGTGGCCGCCGCCCGGTCCGCCGACGGCGACGTCGACCCCGAGACCGAGCTGCGCGCCGCCGCGTCGCGCTTGAGAGATCGCGCTCGCACCGTCGAGGCCGAAGTACCCTTTTCCCCACCTGTCCCAGGAGCACCACCGCAATGAGCACCATCGAAAGCGTCATCGGCCGCGAGATCCTCGATTCCCGTGGCAACCCCACGGTCGAGGTCGAGGTCCTCCTCGACTCCGGGGCCATCGGCCGCGCCGCCGTCCCGTCGGGCGCCTCCACGGGGCAGTTCGAGGCCGCGGAGCTCCGCGACGGCGGCGAGCGCTACGGCGGCAAGGGCGTCACCATCGCCGTCGCCAACGTCAACGGCGAGATCAACGACGAGCTGGAGGGCCGCGACGCCCTCGACCAGCGCGAGTGCGACCGGGCCCTGCTGGACCTCGACGGCACCGACAACAAGGCCCGCCTCGGCGCCAACGCCATCCTCGGCGCCTCGCTCGCCATCGCCAAGGCGGCGGCCATCGAGCTCGACGTTCCCCTGTACCGCCACGTCGGCGGCACCAACGCCCACGTGCTGCCCGTGCCGATGATGAACGTCCTCAACGGCGGTGCCCACGCCGACAACAACGTCGACTTCCAGGAGTTCATGGTCATGCCCGTCGGGGCAGCCAGCTTCTCCGAGGCGCTGCAGTGGGGCACCGAGACGTATCACGTGCTGAAGAAGGTCCTCCACGACAAGGGTCTCTCCACCGCGGTCGGCGACGAGGGCGGCTTCGCTCCCGACCTGGCCGACAACGAGGAGCCGTTGAAGCTCCTCGTGCAGGCCATCGAGCAAGCCGGCTTCACCCCCGGCACGGACATCGCCATCGCCCTGGACCCGGCCACCTCCGAGGTGTTCTCCGACGGTGCGTACGTGCTCGAGGGCGAGGGCCGGACCTTGAGCGGCGCCGAGCTCGCCGACTACTGGGCCGACCTG
>CAZCVS010000189.1:0-6401 GCA_964501845.1 uncultured Iamiaceae bacterium | reverse complement strand
GCTACCTGGCGATGATCCAGGTCCAGCGCCAGGACTTCAACGGCCGGGTGCTCACGATCCGCCGCGACGACCTCCGGGCCATCGCGTGCATCCTCGACACGCCACCCGATCACGCCACGGAGCGGCTCGAGCAGCTCGGCATGCTCTTCCAGGGCACCCCGGTCCTCACCAACCCCGCTCGCTGACCCCTCCCCTCCGAACTTCGTAGCTCACAACGCCCGATCGGGCGCTCCCACCTACGAAGTTCGATCTGAAGGAGGGCTGGGGGGCTAGGGGCTGACGACTCGCCCGGCCCGGAGAGCCACCAGCAGCGCGCCCGCCACGATCGCGGCCGTCTCGGCGCGCAGCACGCCGGTCGACAGCGAGACCCTCGGGAGGTCGACCTCGAGCTCGTGGCGCTCCCAGCCGCCCTCGGGGCCGACCAGGATCACCGGGGCCTGGAGGCTCGGCGCATCGCCGCCGCGCTCAGCCAGGCACGCCCCCTCGATGCCGGCCACCGCGGCGAACGGGACCACCGGCTCGACCATGGGGAGCCAGGGCTGGCGACTCTGCATCGCCGCCTCCCGCGCCACCTTGTTGAGCCGGGCCTGGGCGGCCTCGGCCTTGCCCTCGTCCCAGCGCACCACCGACCGGGCCGCCTCGAACGGGCAGATCCAGTCGACACCCAGCTCGGTGAGCTTCTGGACGGCGAGCTCCGGCTTCGACCCCTTCACCAGCGCGAACGCCACCCCGATGGTCGGCGTCGGGTGCTCGCAGTAGTGGAGCTCGCCGGTGGGCTCGGGCTCCTCGTCGTGCATCCGGGCGGCCCGCCAGCTGCCGAGGCCGTCGCCCAAGATGAGCGGGTCGCCGTTGCGGACCCGGCGGACGCGCGCCAGGTGGTGGTGGTCGTCGAGGCGCAGGACCGGGTGCGCCAGATCCTCGACGTAGACGAGCGGCCCACCGCCAGACGGGAGGTCCGCACCCGATGAGGCGGGGGGCAGGTCGGAGATCGTCGGCTCGGGCACCGGGACGGTCTAGTGGAACGCGGACTTGATGCGGGAGAAGAAGCCCTTGTCGGCGGGAGCGACATCCTCGCCGCGGGCCGCCGCGATCTGGCGCAGGGCGTCTTCGACCTCGGGCTCGAGATCGGTCGGGGTGTCGACCACGACCTGGACGAGCAGATCGCCGCGGCCGCGGCCCCTCACGTGGGGGACCCCCCGGCCCCGGAGGCGGAACACCTTGCCCGCCTGGGTACCTCGAGGCACGACCAGGTCCTCGTTCCCGTCGAGCGTCTCGAAGGAGATCGCCGCACCCAGCGCCGCCTGCGTGAACGGCAGGTGCAGCTGGTGGACCAGATCGTCTCCGTCACGCACGAAGCGGGGGTGGGGGTTGACCCGGACCTGGACGTAGAGGTCGCCCGCCGGCCCGCCCCGGGGCGCCACCGCGCCGAAGCCGCTCAGACGGAGGGTGGACCCGGTGTCGACGCCGGCGGGGATGTCGATCGTGTAGGTCTTGTCGGTGACCTCGCGGCCCTCGCCCTTGCAGGTGGGGCACGGATCGGCGATGACCTGGCCGGCGCCACGGCAGACCGGGCACGGGGCCGCGGTGACCATCTGACCGAGGATCGACTGCCGCACCTGGCGGACCTGGCCGGTGCCGCTGCACTGCGCGCAGGTGTCGGCATGGGTGCCGGGCGCGGCGCCGGTGGCCTCGCAGGTCTCGCAGGCGACGGCCGTGCGCACCGACACCTCCTCTTGGGCACCGAAGACGGCCGACTCGAAGGCGATGTCGACCGCGACCTCCAGGTCGGGGCCCGCCTGGCGTCCCGAGCGCTGGCCGGTGCTGGCACCGCCACCGCCGAAGAACGCGTCGAAGATGTCGCCGAGCCCGCCGCCCGAGAAGCCCCCGAACGGGTCGCCGCCCATCTGGGGGCCGTCCGTGCCGAAGCGGTCGTAGCTGGCCCGCTTGCCGTCGTCGCTCAGCACCTCGTAGGCGTTGGCGATCTCCTTGAAGCGGGCCTCGGCGGCGGCGTCGCCGGGGTTGGCGTCGGGGTGGTAGCGGCGAGCGGCGATGCGGTAGGCCCGCTTGATCTCGTCGGTGCTCGCGTCGCGCTCGATCTCGAGCAGCTCGTAGTAGTCGGTGGACAAGCGGTTCAGCCCTCGCTCAAGCGGTTGCCCAGGCGCTGGCCGACGACGGCCACGGCAGCGAGGGCCTGCGGATAGTTCATGCGGGTGGGTCCGAGCACGCCGACCGTGCCGACCTGCTCCCCGTCGACCGTGTAGGGCGCCACGACCAGGGCGCAGTCGGCGAGCGGCTGCATCCCGGTCTCGCTGCCGATGGCGACGTTGAGGCCCCGGTCGACGACGTCGCGCAGCAGCGACACCACGACGAGCTGCTGCTCGAGGATGGTGAGCACCGACCGGACGGTCTCGACGGCCTCGAACGAGGCCGCCATGCGGGAGGCGCCGTTCACGAAGACGTGGTCGGCGTCGTCGGGGGAGGCCGTGGCGATCGCGGTGCGCACCGCGGCCACGACGGTCTCGACGGCCGGGTCCGCCACCTGCGGCGCCGCGGCCACCGAGCTCAGCGGCTGGTCGATCGACGCGCCGCTCAGTGCCACGGTCGCCGACGAGAGGACGGCGTCGTCGACCGGCTCGGCCAGCTCGATCGTGCGCTTCTCGATCGCCCCGTTGCCCAGCACCGCCACGAACAGCACGACGTTGGGGGCGAGCGACACCAGCTGCACCGAGCGAACGGCCGCAGCCTCGTGGGCCGGCCCGACCACCAGGGCCGCGTAGTCGGTGAGCCCGGTGAGCAACCGGGTCGTGTCGGCGAGCATCTGCTCGATCTCGCCGTGGGCTTGGTCGAAGAAGGCCCGCACCTGCTGGCTGGACGTGCGATCGAGCGATGGTCGGTGCAAGGCGTCGACGAAGTACCGGTACCCCTTCTCCGTGGGGATCCGGCCGGCGGATGTGTGCGGCTGGGCCAAGAAGCCCTCGCTCTCGAGCGCCGCCATCTCGTTGCGGACGGTGGCCGACGACACCTGCACCCCGGGCGCGCTGGCGATGTGGCCGGAGCCAACGGGCTGCGCCGTCTGGATGTACTCCTCCACCACAGCGCGGAGGATGGATGCCTTGCGCTCGTCGAGCACGGAGACCTCGCAGGGATCGGGTTGGCACTCGATCCTACCGAGTGCCAACCGCGGACAGCAGCTTGGCCCGCCCGACCAGGTCAGCGGGGATGCGCCGGTCCGTCCTCAGCGCCGCCGGTAGCGCGCCAACGCTTCCTCGCGCTCCGCGGCATGGTCCACGATCGGTGCCGGATACGCCGAAGCCTCGCCGGCGAACAGGTCCCCCGCCAGCTTCCAGGGCTCGTGCACGGCTGGGCCGTCGATCGCTCGGAGCTCCGGCACGTACCGGCGCACGTAGTCACCCGCGGGGTCGAAGCGGATGCCCTGGCGCGTCGGGTTGAACACGCGGAAGAACGGGGCGGCGTCGGTGCCGGTGCCCGCGGTCCACTGCCAGCCGTGGGTGTTCGAGGCCAGATCGCCGTCGCACAGGTGGCGCATGAACCACGCGGCGCCCCGCCGCCAGTCGAGGTGGAGGTCCTTGACGAGGAACGAGGCGACGATCATGCGCACCCGGTTGTGCATCCAGCCCTCGGCGAGCAGCTGGCGCATCCCAGCGTCGACGATCGGGTACCCGGTCCGCCCCTGGGCCCAGGCGTGGAACCGCTCGTCGGCCTGCTCGCCCCGGTCCCATCCCAGGTGGTCCATGGTGTCCACGAAGTTCGTGCGCACGGTGTCGGGTCGGTGGAACAGCACATCGGCGTAGAAGTCCCGCCAGGCGAGCTCGGTGGCGAACGTCGTCGCGCCGGCCGAATCGCCCAGCATGGCGAGGATCTGGCGGGGGTGGATCGTCCCGTACTTGAGGTAGGGCGAGAGCCGGCTCGTGCGGTCGAGGTCCGGGCGGTCGCGATCGTCGGCGTACCCGTCGGCGTGGCGATCGACGAAGGCGTCCATCGCCCGGTGGGCCGCCTCCTCCCCGGCGTCGGGCAGGCCGGCGGCCGCGTCCGGCGCCGGCGTCTCGGGCCGGCGATCGCTCCTCACGCCGTCCAGGTACCGCGCCGAGCGGGGGACGTCCAGAGGGTCGGCCCAGCCGTGGCCGCGCCAGACCTGGGAGTAGGGCGTGAAGACCTTGAAGGGTGTCCCTCCACCGGTGAGCAGCGTCCCCGGCGCCACCGCGTACGGGCTGTCGACGCGCGCGAGCGAGCGGCCATCGCCGACCAAGCGGTCCTCGACCTCGACGTCGCGCCTTCGGCCGTAGGGCCCGAAGTCCTCGGTGACGTGCACCGCGTCGGCCTCGACCTCGGCGGCGAGGGCGGCGATCACCGACGCCGGCGGCCCGTGGCGCTGCACGAGCAACCCGTCGAGCTCGGAGTCGAGGGCCTCGAGGGTGGCGTGCAGGAACGCGACCCGGTTCGCCCCCGCCCGTCGGGTGAGCGCCGGGTCGTGCACGAAGACCGGAACGACGTCGCCCGCCTCGACCGCGGCGGCGAGCGCGGGGTTGTCACCCACCCGGAGATCGCGCCGGAACCACATGACGACCACCTGATCACCCATCTTCGGCTTCCTTCCCTCCCGGCGGACGGTTCATGCGTCTCGGGGATCGTTCGGCCTCCCGTCTCCCCGACGACCCTCCATCCCCCGACCACCCTCAACCGCCTCGACAACCCTCGGCTACGCTCCGTTCACCTGGTGGACACCTGAGCGTGACGGGTCGCACCAGGGCGAGGAGGGGGCGACCGTGGGACGAGTAGTGGAGCTGGCCGGACTTCCCGGCACCGGGAAGTCGACCTTGACCGCCGGCCTGCTCGCGGAGGGCGAGGGCCTCGGGTCCGTCATCGTGGAGCCGGCCGAGCGGAACCTGCTCCACCGGCACCCCGGCGTCGCCGCTCGGGCGCTGACGAGCAAGGTCGCGGAGAGGAGCTGGCAGACCCAGCACCGCGCTGCCTACCGGAGGCTGGCGCGCCGCTCCCTCGGCCAGGATCTGGTCGTGCGCGACGCCACGGGGTTCCTCCTGATCGAGGAGGGGATCATCCACCGCATCTGGGGCGAGCGCTTCCTCGATCCGTCGCTCGCCGTCGAGCCCTGGCAGCGGTTGCTGCGACCCGGACCGCCGATCGTGGTGCTCGAGGCCTCGGCGGCGTGCCGGTGGGATCGGGTCACGAGCAAGCCGCCACCCGGTCGGGTGAACCGCGCGCTGTCGCAGCACGCGGCCGACAGCGACCTCTGGGCCCGGTCGGCGGCCACCTACGAGGAGGTCGTCGCCGCTGCTGGTACCGTCCGCACCGTGATCCGCGTCGATACCTCCGGCACCCCGGAGGCGGCGCTCGAGCGGCTCCGCGACGCCATCGGCGCACCAGCCCCTGTTCGAGGCGCCAGGCCGGTGTCCCCGGCGCGGACCCGGTGACCGGCCTCGATCCACGACGGCTGGTCGGGAAGCACCGGGCAGCCAAGCGCCGACGGCGAGCCGAGCAGGACCGGCGCGTCCCGATGTACTTCCAGGTGCCCGGCGCGTCGGTGGGGCGCGGGTCGGTCAACGCCGAGGCCGTCGAGTTCGGCGGCTCGAACATGGTCGCCGGCTACTGCTGGTTCTCCGGCGACATCCGCATCGGGTTCGGCACGCGCATCGGCGTCTCGGCCATCATCGACGGCCCGCTCACCATCGGGCGGTACTGCTCCATCGGCGGACACGTCAGCATCGGTGCCGCCGGCCACCCCATGGAGACGGCGGCGATGTTCAACGCTCCCCTGCTGTTCGATGGACGCCGTCGCACCCTGGTCGCCCCGGCCCAGCCGACGGTGATCGGCCACGACGTCTGGATCGGCGCCGGCGTGCGGATCCTGGCCGGCGTCACGATCGGGAACGGTGCGGTCGTGGGCGGCGGCAGCGTCGTCACCCGAGACGTCCCACCGTTCACCGTCGTCGTCGGCGCCCCTGCGAAGCCGGTGCGGACGCGGTTCTCGCCCGAGGTCGCCGACCTGGTCACCGCCCTGGCGTGGTGGGATCGTTCGCCCGAGGAGCTCGGGCCCTACGAGGAGCTGCTCGCGCGCGACCTCGTCTCGGACCCGGTGGAGGCGGCCGACCTGCTGCGCACCTTCTTGGCCGAGCACGCTGGGAGCTCGAAGCTCCCAGCGGATGCCTGAGACCAGCGGCCACCGGTCGGCTGGGCCCCTCAGTCGTCGAGCTTGAGGGCGGAGACGAAGGCCTCCTGGGGAACTTCGACGCGGCCGATGTTCTTCATCTTCTTCTTGCCCTCCTTCTGCTTCTCGAGGAGCTTGCGCTTGCGGGTGATGTCGCCGCCGTAGCACTTGGCCAGCACGTCCTTGCGCTTGGCCTTCACCGTCTGGCGGGCGATGA
>CAZCVS010000188.1:0-6444 GCA_964501845.1 uncultured Iamiaceae bacterium | reverse complement strand
CGGCAGATGTTGCCGGTGCAGATGAAGGCGACGTCGATGGTCGGATCGTAGTTGGCGCCTGCGGATGTCCTGACCTTGACCGTCCGGTCGACCACGTCGTTGACTGGCGCCTCCGATCCCGGCAAGGAGCACCGATGTCGCAAGGCCAGGCCGCACTCGATCCCCGCACCCCCGTCGTGGTCGCCGTGGGCCAGGTCGAGCAGCGCACCACCGACCTGGAGGCCGCGCTCGAGCCGACGGCCCTGCTCGCCGAAGCCGCCCGGGCTGCGCAGGCCGACAGCGGGGCCGACCGGCTCCTCGGGGCCGTCGATACCGTGGCCGTCATCCACATCCTCTCGCACCGGTACCGGGACCCGGGAGCGGTGATGGCCGCCGAGCTCGGCATCACCCCGGCCCGCACCATCGCCACCGACGACGGCGGCAACTACCCCCAGGCGCTGCTGAACCGGGCGTGTGCCGAGATCGGGGCCGGCAGCTCGGGCACCTGGCTCATCGGCGGGGCCGAGACCTGGCGCACCCGCCAGGCGGCCCGGGCCCAGGGGATCCGGCTGGACTGGACGATGCCCGACGACGATGCGCCGACGGAGGAGGTCGCCAACCACCTCCCGCTCTCCCACGACGGCGAGTGGGCGCGCGGCGTGGTGGTGCCCGCATCGATCTACGCCCTCTTCGAGAACGCCTTCCGCGCCCAGCAGGGTTGGACCATCGACGAGCAGCGCGACCGGCTCGCGGCGCTCTACGCCGGGTTCAGCGAGGTCGCCGTGGCCAACCCCCATGCCTGGATCCGCGAGCCCTGGACCGCGGAGGAGATCCGCGAACCGTCGCCCCGCAACCGGATGGTCGGGTTCCCGTACACGAAGGTGATGAACGCCAACAACGCGGTGGAGCAGGCGGCCTGCTTCGTCGTGACATCGGTGGGGACCGCCCGCGACCTCGGCATCGCCCCGGACCGCTGGGTGTTCCCGTGGTCGGGCTCCGACGCCCACGAGCACTGGTTCGTGTCGCATCGGGCTTCGCTCGGGAGGGCGCCCGCGATCGGCATCGCCGCCCGGGCCGCCCTCGACCTCGCGGGGGTCGGGATCGACGACCTGACCCACATCGACGTGTACTCCTGCTTCCCCAGCGCCGTGCAGATCGCGGCCCATGAGATCGGCCTCGGCACCGACCGCTCCCTGACGGTGACCGGCGGGCTGTCGTTCGGCGGTGGACCGTGGAACAACTACGTCAGCCACTCGATCGCAACGATGGTCGAGCGGCTTCGCGACGACGCCGGGGCGCTCGGTCTCGTGACCGCCAACGGGGGCTACCTCACCAAGCACGCCTTCGGTGTGTACGCCACGACCCCGCCGCCGATGCCGTGGCGCCACGCCCGTCCGCAGCCCGAGGTCGACGCCCTCCCCCGCCGCGACCTCTGCGAGGTGGTCGACGGGCCGGTCGCCGTGGAGTCCACCGTCGTGATGCACGATCGCCAGAGCACGCCCGAAGCGGCGATCGTGTCCACGCTGCTCCCCGACGGGCGCCGGGCCTGGGCCACCACGTCCGAGTCCACCGCCCTGAAGCGCATGATCACCGAGGAGACCGCCGGCGCACCCGCCCACGTCGACCCCGAAGGCGCCTTCACCTTCACCTGAGCTGGGTCAGCGCTCGCGGTGCTTGGGCTTGGTGCTCTGGTCGGCGGCTTCACCGTCGATGGCGACGGCGAGGGCGCCGACCACGATGCTCAGCACCGACACGATGTCGGCCATCTCGCTGTCGACCCAGTTGACCGCACGGAGGCAGATCAGCGCTACGCCTCCGAGGATGATGGCGAAGCCGATCTTCGTCGTCATCCCGCCAGCATGGCCGCCGCGGACCGAGTGAAGCGAGATGCCCCCGGAATCGGCGGGTGGCAACGGGTCAGCCCAGCTGGGCCGCGGTGATGGCGCCCTCGCGCAGGATGGACCAGCCCTCGCCGGAGGCGTCGACGACCGTGCTGGCGACGGTCCCGGCGGGTCCGCCGTCGACCACGAGGTCCACCGAGCCGACCAGGGAGGCGGCGGCCTCGTCGGCCGACGCCGGCGTCGGCTCGCCCGTGCGGTTGGCACTGGTGGTGGCGATGGCCCCCACCTCGGCGGCGAGCGCCCGGACGAACGGGTGATCCGGGCACCGGACGCCGATGGTGGCCGGACCACCCCCGAGCGCGAGGCCGGCGGCCACCGCCGAGCGGCGCAGCACGATGGTCAGCGGTCCGGGCCACAGCTCGGCCATCCAGCGCCCGACCGCCGGCTCGTCGAACGAGACCAGCTCGAGGGCCTGGTCGAGATCGGCCACCAGCACGGCGAGCGGGTGGTCCTCGCTGCGGTCCTTGAGGGCGAACAGGGCCTGGGTGGCACCCTCGATCGAGGGCAGCGCGGCGAGCCCGTAGACGGTGTCGGTCGGCAGGACCACCGTCCCGCCGCTGCCCAGCACCGCGACCGCCTGGTCCAGGGCCGACGCGTCCCCGGCCGCCACCATCGGTGCACCCATGTCCGACACGCCCGGAACGCTAGTGCTGCGCCCGTGGCGTGGGGCACGACCTCTACGGTGGCACCATGCGTCGCGTCCTTGCCCTGCTCCTCTCCCCGCTCGCCGTCGCCTCGCTCGCCATGTCGTGCAGCAGCGACTCCGGCGGCGAGGGCGGCGGCACCACTGCGCCGGTCGCCACCACGACGAAGCCGTCCTACACCGACCTCGACGCGACCTCGATCATCTTCCACCCGGTGCTGGAGATCGTCACCTGCGAGGCCGGGGTCCCCGGCGCCTCCACGGACGGCACCGCCACCACCGACACCGGCGCGGTGGCGTCGACCAGCTCCACGGTGCCGGCCGCCGACGGCAACCTCTGCTACGTGCTCGGCCCCGCCGGGGGCGACGGCACCGACCTCCGCGACGCGAAGGTCTATGCCGACGGCGTCGGGATCGAGGTCGCCGTGCGGGAGGACTCCGTCGCCGCGATGAACGAGCTGTTCGACGCCTGCTTCGAGGCCACCGACGCCTGCCCGGCCTCCTCGTCCGAGGGCCGGGGCTACGCCGCCATCGTCGTCGACGGCCGGGTCGTCTCCACGCCGGCGGTCCAAGAGGGCGACCTCGCCTCCTCGCCGTTCGTGATCACCGGCAACTTCGATCAGACCCAGGCCACCAACATCGCGGCGGCCATCAACGCCCGCTGATCCCGATCAGCCCGCCGACGGGCGAACGGCGGCGACGGCCCGGTCGAGGCCGGCGAGGTCGGGGTGGACCACGATCTCGACCAGGCCGGATGCTTCGAGGAGCGCTCGGACGGCGGCGGCCTGGGTCGAACCGATCTCCACGACGAGCGCACCGCCGGGGGCCAGCCACGCTCGGGCCGCGGACACGATGCGCTCGTAGTCCTCGAGGCCGGTGGGCCCCGGCACCAGGGCCTCGATCGGCTCCCAATCGGTGACGGACGCGTCGAGCGGCTCGCCCGACCCGACGTAGGGCGGGTTCGACACGATCAGGTCGAGCGTCCCGCGCAGCTCGTCGGGAAGGGGGTCGAACCAGCTGCCTTCGAGCAGCTGGACGCCGGACCCGGCCATGCCCAGCCCGGCGAGGTTGGCGCGGGCCACGGCCAGCGCGTCCGGGGAGCGGTCGACGCC
This sequence comes from uncultured Iamiaceae bacterium, assembly GCA_964501845.1. Classification (GTDB taxonomy): domain Bacteria; phylum Actinomycetota; class Acidimicrobiia; order Acidimicrobiales; family Iamiaceae; genus Aquihabitans. The sequence goes on along the minus strand of CAZCVS010000188.1, from coordinate 2,809 downwards.
CCAGACCCGGCAGCCCGTCCGCTCGGTCGCCACCGCGAGCGCGATCGCCCCGCTCCCGGTGCCGAGGTCGGCGACGGTGAGCCGGTGCCGACCGGGCCGGCGGGAGGCGACAGCGTCGAACGCTTCCAGCGCGACCTCGACCACCTGCTCGGTCTCCGGTCGCGGGATCAGCACTCGGCGGTCGACGAGCAGGTCGAGGTGGCGGAACGCCCAGTGGCCGAGCACGTACTGGATCGGTTCGCCAGCCACCCGGCGCTCGACCATGGCGTCGAGGTGGGCGACGCCGCGGACGGTGGCCGAGGTTTCGAGCCCCGGCACGAGGTCAGGACCTTCGAGACCGCTCGCCTCCTCGATGATCCAGCGCGCCTCCAGGGAGGCCTGCTCCACACCGGCGCGGTCGAGGCGATCGGTCGTCTCGGCCCAGAGCTCGCGCCACGCGACGGTGCCGTCGTCGGCGCCGCTCACCTCAGGCGTCCTCGGTGAGCCGCCGCGCCTGCTCGTCTTGGACCAGGGCGTCGCTGACCTCGTCGAGGTCGCCGGCCAGGACCTTCTCGAGCTTGTAGATGGTGAGCCCGATGCGGTGGTCCGACACCCGGTTCTCCTTGAAGTTGTAGGTCCGGATCTTCTCGGACCGACCGCCACCGCCCGTCTGGTCCTTCCGGGCCTCGGACTGCTCGTCGCGCTGGCGGTCCTGCTCGAGCTTGAGGAGCCGGGACTGGAGCACGATCATGGCCTTGGCCTTGTTCTGGAGCTGGCTCTTCTGGTCCTGCATGGACACGGTCACGCCAGTGGGCTTGTGGGTCAGGCGCACCGCGGAGTCGGTGGTGTTCACCGACTGCCCGCCCGGCCCCGACGACCGGTAGTAGTCGACCTGGAGGTCGTTGGGATCGATGGCGATCTCGACGTCGTCCGCCTCCGGCAGCACCGTCACCGTGGCCGACGAGGTGTGGATGCGGCCCTGGGACTCGGTCACCGGGACGCGCTGGACCCGGTGCGGTCCGCCCTCGTGCTTCATCCGGGTCCACACCCCCGCACCGGAGAGCACGAACGTGACCTCGTTGTAGCCACCCATGTCCGACGGCACGGCGTTGAGGACCTCGAGCTTCCAGCCCTGGCGGCTGGCGAAGGCCTGGTACATCTCGAAGAGGTCCCGCGCGAACAGGTTGGCCTCCTCACCGCCCTCGGCGCCGCGGATCTCGACGATGACGTTGCGCCCGTCGTTGGGGTCCTTCGGCAGCAGGAGGTACTGGAGCTCGCCGGTCAGCCGCTCCACGTCGGCGTCGGCCTCGGCCGCCTCGGTGCGCATCATCTCCCGGTCGTCGCCGGCGAGGTCGGTGAGCATCTCGCGGGCCGTCGCCGCGTCCTCGGTGCGCTGGCGCAGCTCCTTGCTGCGGCCGACGATCGCCGCCAGCTCGTGGTGGCGCTTGGCCAGCTCCCGGTACTTGTCCTGGTCGGCGAAGACACCGGGGTCGGCGAGGCGCGCCTCGACGTCGAGGAACTCGCGCTCGAGTCCCTCGAGGCGGTCGAGCATCAGGAGGCTCCGTCCGCGGTGGCCATCTGCCAATCGTCGCCCACCGGGACGACGTCCGCCGGGACGGTGAGGTGCGAGGCGAGCGCCGTGGTCACCGCGAGGGCGTCCTTCGTGGGGACGGCCAGCACGAGGCGGGCGTCTGGCGCGTGGGTCAGACGGTCATCCGCGGCGCCGGGCACCAGCTCCAGGTCCACGCCGGTGGAGCAGGTGACGACCACCGGCTGCCCGTCGAGGCCCGTGCCGACCGCGGTGGCGATGCCGGGCTCCTTGAGGTTGGCGCGCGGCACCGCGGAGCCCACGGAGCGCAGCGAGGCCGCGCCCACGAGGTCGGGCCGCTCGATGAGGACCGATCGGAGCCAGCGCTCGGGCACCAGCTGGTTGAGCGGGTGGCGAGCGGCGCCAGGCCGGCGGACCTCATCGACGAAGGCCACCGCCCGGGCCAGCGCATCGGTGTCGGTCAGCTCGGCGAACATCATCGCCCCGACCTCGCGGTCGAAGCGGCCGACCCCGACCTCGATGTGGGCCGAGCCGTCGTCGGCCACGACCACCCGTGCCACCTCGAGGCCGAGCAGCTCGCCGAGCAACGACCCGGCCTCCACGACGGTCTCCAGCCCGGCCGCGGCGAGCACCGGACGGAACAGCTCGGCCTCGGGTGCGGGGGCCGGATCGGTGGCCGGCAGCGCTGGCGCAGCCGGTACCAGATCGCGCCCGGTCACCGACCACACGGCCGGCGGGCGGGCGAAGACAGCGGCCCGGCGAGCGAGGATGCCGGCCGCGACCGGGTCGTCGACCAGCAGGTGGAGCTCGGTCGCCCCGGACCGGTCGGCCACGGCCAGCGTCGCACCCAGGCGGCGGGCCGCGTCGGCCTCGTCGTCGAGGAGGACCCACACCCGGCCGCCGGCGTCGTCGATCAGGCTCGATCCGCCGGGGAACGTTGCCGGGCGCGCCGCGTCGACCCCATCGGGCCAGCGGCCGCGCACGAGCGCGGCGAGCTTGGCGGCGAGCAGGGCGGCGCGGCGGTCGGGAGCGTCGGTCATGAGGTCACCGGTGGCCGGACGCGACGATTCCGCCAGGAGACCTGGCGGAACCGGCACGTGCGAACGGAGCTAGTTGGCGTCGGCGGTGGCGTCGGCCGCGTCGCTCGACGCAGCCTCGCCGGCGGCACGGCGGCCGTAGCGGCGCTCGAAGCGGTCGATGCGACCACCCGTGTCGACCAGCTTCTGCTTGCCTGTGTAGAAGGGGTGGCACTGGTTGCAGAGCTCGACCGAGATGGCGGCC
>CAZCVS010000187.1:0-6472 GCA_964501845.1 uncultured Iamiaceae bacterium | reverse complement strand
GGCCGTGGTGGTCCGAGGCAGGTGCGGTTCGTCGCGCGCGTCCTCGTCGGCCATACGGACGCCAGGCTACCGCGGCCCCGACAGGCCCCCCCTCCGGCGGCGGCGACCGCCGGTCAGGTGGGGTCGACGTCCTCGTCGAGCAGGTCCTCGTCGGCCAGGAAGGCCTTGCCGCGGGCACAGTCCGCGAGGGCGACGCACCAGCGGCACCCGTAGCTCGGGCGGTACACCGGCTCGACGGTGCCGGCCCGCAGCGACGTCAGGCGCCGTGCGGCGTCCACCGTGCGGGCGACGGTGGCGTCGAGCACGCCCTCGGTCACGGCTTCGGTCCGGGCCTCCGCCAGGTCCAGGTAGAACGACGCCACCAAGCGGGGCGGCACGCCGAGGCGGATGGTGTCGAGCAGGGCGTAGAAGCGCAGGTCGTCGCGGTGGACCGGGTTCGGTGCGCCGGTCTTCAGGTCGACGATGACCTTGCCCGCCTGCATCCCGCGGGCCGTGCCGAGGGTGAGGTCGACCTTGCCCCGCAGCCGGACGCGCCCGCCGGCCAGGTCGACGATGAGGCTGCTCTCGGTCACCGGGCGCCACCGGGCGTCGAGCGGCGGGAAGCTCTCGAAGAACTTGGCCACCCGGTCGCCCGCGGTGCTGCGCAGTTCGGCGCGCTCGGCCTCGCTGCACGTCTGGAGGAAGTCGGTCAGCCAGTGGTCCGAGCTCGCCAGGCTGGCCAGGGCCTCGTCCACGAGGTCGAGGGGGAGCGGCTCGCCCTTCCAGTGGATGCCCAGCTCGACGGCCTTGTGGGCGATCGATCCGCGCGCGATCGGGACCGTGACGGTGAACGGCTCATCGGCCTCGTCCTCGGCGAGCAGCCGCACCTCGCAGCCGTGCACCCGTCCGAGCAGGTGCTTCGACACGGTGAGGTCCTCGTCGGGCCCGAGGTCGCCCAGCACCTCGGCCAGCCCGGCCTCCAGGTCCGCCCGCAGGCGCGGGGCCAGGTCCGCGTCGAACACCGGCCGGTCTGCGCCCGCGGCACCCAGGTCCGAGAGCGTCCGCTGCTGCGCGGGGGTCAGCTCGGGGGCCGTTGCGGTGGGCATGGCGACGGAGCGTACGCCCGTCGGCCACGGGAGACAGGCGGCGTTCGGTGTGCGAACATGTGTTCGATGTCCTCTGCGGAGACCGCCTCGATCATCCACGCCGACCTGGACTCCTTCTACGCGTCCGTCGAACAGCGCGACCACCCCCACCTGCGGGGCAAGCCGGTGATCGTCGGCGGGGGCGTGGTCCTGGCGGCGAGCTACGAGGCCAAGGCCTATGGCATCTACACCCCGATGGGCGGGCGAGCGGCCCGGGCGCTGTGTCCGGGCGTCATCGAGGTCCCGGCCCGGTTCGACGCCTACGTGGAGGCCAGCAAGGCGGTGTTCGGGATCTTCCAGGAGACGACGCCCCTGGTCGAGGGGCTCTCGATCGACGAGGCCTTCCTCGATGTGGGCGGCCTGCGCCGGGTGTCGGGCATGCCCCGCGACATCGCCGTGGGCCTGCGCCGCCGGGTGCGCGAGGAGGTGGGCCTGGCCATCAGCGTCGGCATCGCCCGGACCAAGTTCCTCGCCAAGGTGGCCAGCGCGGTCGGCAAGCCCGACGGCCTGCTCGAGGTGCCCGTTGGCACGGAGCTGGACTTCCTCCACCCGCTGCCGGTCGAGCGGCTGTGGGGCGTCGGCCCCGTCACCGCCCGCAAGCTCCACGAGCGCGGCATCACCACCGTGGGACAGGTGGCCGAGCTGCCGGAGCCGTCGCTCGTCGGCATGCTCGGCGCCGGTTCCGGCCACCACCTGTTCGCGCTGGCCCACAACCGCGACCCCCGCCGCGTCGACACGGGCCGGCGCCGCCGGTCGATCGGCTCGCAGCAGGCCCTGGGCCGGGGCCGCCGCTCGGTCGACGACCTCGACGCGGTGCTGGTGGGGCTGGTCGACCGGGTATCTCGGCGCCTCCGAGCGGCAGACCGGGTGGGCCGCACGGTGGTCCTGCGGCTGCGCTTCGGCGACTTCACCCGGGCCACCCGGTCCCACACCCTGCCCGAGGCCACCGACGAGACCCTGATCCTGCTCCAGGCCATCCGGGCGCTGCTGCGCGCCGAGGTCCCGCGCCTGCGCACCGACGGCATCACCCTGCTGGGCATCTCGGTGGCCAACCTCACCGACGCTCGGGCCGTCCAGCTGGCGCTGCCGTTCGGCGGCGTCGACCGCCGCCGGCTCGACGCCACCATCGACGAGGTGCGCACCAAGTTCGGCAAGGCGTCGATCGGCCGCACCACCCTGGTGAAGCGCTCTCTGCGCGAGGAGGCGCCCCGCCTCCCCGGGTCGGACTGAGCGGCGGATCCGGTCCGCTCCGCCTTCGCTGTCAGACCCCCTGGGGACGATGTGGGGGTCATGGAAAGCACCTCCCTCCAGTTCGCCGCCACCGTCCGCACCCTCGGGGCTGCCGCACGCGAGCGCGGCCTGGTGGTCCCCGGCTTCCGCTCGCCGCCCCGCCGTCCTGGAGCCGAGCGCACCCTGCGCTGGGCGCCCGACGGCACCGCCACGGTCGCCGTCGCGGTCAAGGGCCGCCCCTACCAGGCGGTGGTCGCCGACCTGATCGAGGGCGTCGTCATCGTCAACGCGCTCACGGGCATCGAGGCCACCCGCCTCCGCACCGCGATGTGGGAGGAGATCGTCGTCGCCCACGCGGAGGCGGCTTACAGCGGCGCGGCCTAGCGTTCGCTCTGGTCCGGCCCGGGTGGCGGAACTGGCAGACGCTGAGGGCTTAAACCCCTCTGGCCCGCAAGGGCCGTGCGGGTTCGATCCCCGCCCCGGGCACGCCACCGGCCAGGTCGTCTCGCACCGACTCCACGACCTCGGCGAAGCGGCGGACCTGGTCGGGGTCGCTGTCGCCGGGGACCAGCACCACCTCGTCGCAGCCCTCGGCCGCGACGCCGACGAGGAACGACCGCAGCGCGTCCGGTGTCGACAGCGGCATCTGCTCGGTGAGCCACGCCGCGACGCCGGACCCGAACACGTCGAGGTAGCGGCGGGCGAAGGCACCGAGGGTGTCTTCGGCGCCGGGCCCGAGCACGGCGAAGGACCCGGTGACGCGGCGGGGCGGCGTGGTGCGCCCGGCGTCGGCCCACGCCTGCTCGGCGAGACGGAACGTGGCGCCGGCCTCGGCCGGGTCGGCGGCGAGGGTGAACCCGGTCAGGCCGTCGGCCCAGCGGGCGGCGCGGGCCAGCGACTTCGGCCCGGTCCCGCTGCACAGCAGTGGCGGTCCACCGGGGTGCACGGGGACCGGCCCGACGGTGGCGCCCGGCACGACCTCGCCTCCATCCCACAACCGCTTGAGCTCAGCCACGGTGTCGTCGAGGCGCTGGAACCGGTTGGTGGCCGGCGACCCCAGCGCCGCGTAGTCCTGCTCCCGGCCGCCCACGCCGACGGCGACCTCGACACGACCGCCCGAGAGCACGTCGACCGACGCCAGCTCCTTGGCCAGCATCGCCGGTGCGTGCCACGGGGCCACGACGACGTTGAACCCGATCCGCACCCGGTCGGTCAGCGCCGCCGCCGCCGTGCAGAGGGTGAAGCCGTCGAGGTTGTCGAAGGCGACGCGTTCGCCGGCGGAGATCGACGAGAAGGGCCCGTCGTCGACCGCCCGGCACCAGGCTCGGACCCGGTCCCGGTCGAGGTCCGGTGTCATCTGCGGAAAGGCCAAGCCGACGTCCATCGTCTGATCATCACCCACCGATCGACCCGGCGCTGGTGGCCGACGGCGTACGGTCTGGCGCCATGGGCCGCCGCCACCTGTACCTGCACGAGACCATCGACATCGTCGGGCAGGGCCAGTACGACTACATGGCGCACTCCCTCAAGGAGCCGACGAACGTGATGCCTGACATGCTCACGCTCCAGGGCACCTTCTTCGTCTGTGCGATGGGCGGCGGCCGCTGGCCGCAGGTGGTCAACATCTGGGATGTCGGCGCCGCAGGCTGGGAGGGGTGGGCGGCCAACGTCGACCGCCTGAACCTGAAGCGCCGCAACGCGTTCTACGGCGACTGGTGGGACGAGGCCTCCAAGTGGCGCACCGGCGGGTTCGACCGCCTCTGCGGCGGTGTGCCGGGGAGCCCCACCACCGCCGAGATCGCGGCTCGCGGCGTCAAGGGCACGCTGTTCGTCCACCAGCTGCTCCAGGTGCGCCCGGGATCGGGCCTCGACTACCTCGCGGCGGTGGTCGAGGAGCAGGTCCCGTTGTGGCGCGAGCACGGCCACGAGGTCACCGGCGCCTACGAGGTGCTCGGCAACCAGCACGAGGTCGTGGTGGTGTGGGCGACGTCCATCGCCGGCCAGACCGGCCTGCGGGCGGCCCGAGATGCCGCCCGGGGCCTCTGCGACGACGCCCCGGCCGACGACCGCCTCGTGGCCTGGGAGCAGCGGTCGACCGCCTTCGTCACCGGTGGCGACACCCACCTGATGACCCCGCAGCCGGGAACGGTCTACGGCCCCGGATCCTGGGACGAGGCCAGTCTCGACGACTGGCTCCCGCCGGCCTGACCCCCCGGCGTGCCTGTTGCCGGGCGCGCGTGCTCTGCCAGACTTCTCCGATGTCCCCGTTGCGCCGATCGCTCGTTGGTGGAGCCGTGCTCGTCGCGCTCCTCGCGAGCGGCTGCTCCGGTTCGGGCGGGGGCGAGGTCGCCTCGGGCGGCTCGTCCACGGTGCCGTCCACCGCAGCCACGACATCGACCGAGCTCACCACCACGTCCACCACGGCGGCGCCCACGACCACCACCGAGGCGACGACGACCACCACCACGGAGCCGGTCGACCCCACCGAGGTGGCCGAGCCCGCCGGCGAACTCCTCCGGTCCGGCTCGGTCGGCAGCCGCACCAAGGCCGTCCAGCAGGCGCTCAAGGACCAGCACTACGACCCGGGTGAGCCCGACGGGAAGTTCGGCCTCAAGACCACGATGTCGGTCTGGGCCTTCCAGAAGCTCCACGGCCTTTCCGCCGACGGCATCGTCGGGCCCGACACCGAGGCCCTCATCCTCGCCCGGCCGCCTCAGGCCATGCTGCGCCCCAACCTCGGCCCCACCCACACCGAGGTGGACCTCACCCGCCAGGTCATGATCGTGTGGCGCGACGGCCAGCCCACCTTGATCACCCACGTGTCCACCGGCAGCGGCATCGCCTACTGCGAGGACACCAAGGTCGGGCGGAGCTGCGGCAACGCCCTCACGCCGGAGGGCACCTACTCGTACAACCGCCGGGTCGAAGGCTGGCGCGATGCTCCGCTCGGCCGGCTCTACAACCCCGTGTACTTCAACGGCGGCATCGCCGTGCACGGGGCGGCATCGGTGCCCGATCACCCGGCGAGCCACGGCTGCGTGCGCATCCCGATGAGCATCGCCGAGTACTTCCCGGCGCTGGTGAACACCGGCGACGTGATCGAGGTCTTCCGCTCGTAGCCCCCGGGGCGACTGGTGGCGGCCCGGCGCCTGGTCTAGCGTGACCCCTGTCACGACCGGTTCGCTGGTTGGATGGCTCGGCCCGATCGCTGGCTGCCTCCAAGGGGGAAGGCGCCGCATCGGGCCGAGTCGCGTCCGCGCCGAAATGCGCCGTCCGCACGTGGCGTGGACTGGCAGCATCGTCGCCATGAGCGAGACCTTGGCCCAGACCGATCGCACCAAGCTCCGGCGCAGCGCCGAGCGCGGCTCCTTCGACCGGGCGCTCGCCCACTCGATCATCGACGAGAGCTACCTCGCCCACGTCGGCTTCGTGGTCGACGGTGCGCCCAAGGTGCTGCCGATGACCTACGGCCGCGACGGTGACGTGCTCTACCTCCACGGTGCCGTGGGCAACGCCATGCTGCGGGCCTCGGCCGGATCCGAGGTGTGCGTGACCATCACCCTGCTCGATGGCCTGGTGCTGGCCCGCTCGGCGTTCCACCACTCGATGAACTACCGCTCGGTGGTGCTGCTCGGCGTGGCCGAGAAGGTCGAGGACCCCGAGGAGAAGCGCCGGGCGTTCGACGTGATCGTCGACCACGTGCTGCCGGGTCGCAGCCAGACGGCGCGGCCCACCAACCCATCGGAGCTGCGCACCACGCTGGTGCTGCGGCTGGCCATCGACGAAGGTTCGGTCAAGGTGCGGACGGGGAGCGCGGTCGACGAGGAGGACGATCTCGACCTCGATGTGTGGGCAGGGGTCGTTCCGCTGCGCCTCACGCCCGGCCCGCCCGAGCAGGATGCGCTCCAGCTGGCGTCGCCGGAGCTGGCCCAGCTCGCCGCGCCCGCCGTGACCCGCCCGTAGCTCGACCCGTCAGTTCACCTGGCGATCCTGGTCCTCCCAGTAGGGGCTGCGGAGCTTAAACTTCTGGAGCTTGCCCGTCGCGGTCCGAGCCAGCTCGTCTCGGAACTCGATGCGCTTGGGGACCTTGTAGCCGGCGAGCTTGGTGCGGCAGTGGT
>CAZCVS010000186.1:0-6487 GCA_964501845.1 uncultured Iamiaceae bacterium | reverse complement strand
CGGCCCGACCTGGGGCGCGAGCTTCGAGCGGCCCTCGCTCGACTCCGAGAACGAGGTCATGACCCGGCCGCGGGACCAGCCGGCCCGGAGCCGGCCACGCCAGTACGTCAGGCCGTTCGCGTCCGGGCTGCGGCCCAGGACGCTCGAGTAGACGAACCGGACGAAGGCGGCATCGTCGAGCGACCCGGTCTTGCGCGTGAACTCGGGGGACGCGGCGAAGGTGGCGGAGATGCGGTCCAGGGTGCGGCCCTGGGCCCGCTGCGCCATCCAGTACCGGAGGCCCGAGGAGTCCGGCGGCCGACCCAGGTACGCGGCGTACAGGCGGACGAGCGGCTCGACCTGCGTCGGCCACTTCCCCCGTGCCAGCCGGTCTTCGATCACATCGGCCGGCGTCGCGCCGCCCGAGAGGCGGGCGAGGTACCACGTCAGCTCATCTGCAGTGGGGGCCCGACCGTCGGTCGACCGCATGATCCCGGTGATCTGCTCGGCGGGCGAGGCGAAGGGCCAGTTCACCGTCGGACGGGGGGTCAACCACGGCGTGAGCGGCGAGCGGGCACCGGTGCCCGCCCCGTTGCGGGAAGCGAGCGCCAAGCGGACCGGGACAGCATCGGCCAGGGGGATCGTGACCGACGCGACCGGACGCACGACGGTCCCCTGGGTCGGGATGCCACGGTTGCGCTCGAACGCCGAGGCCACCAGCCAGCGCACCGGCGGGGTGCCCGGCTGGTGGGGCACCGTCGGCGGAGCGAGGGTGGCCGGCACCACCAGGGTGCTGCCCGCGCCGAGCGTCACCGCGCCCACCTTGGGGGCGTTCGGAAGCGTCTGGGACCAGTAGTTGGTCTGGTGGACCAGCTTGCGGACCTCGACGCGGTTCGAGACTGCCGTGGTGCCCCCGCTGGTGGCCCGGAGCCGGTAGGTGCGATCGACCGGCGTGGCCGCGGTGGTCGAGCACCGGACCACGACCGACCGGCCCACGGCGAGCGTCCCGAGGGACCGTCCGCAGGTGGTGCCGGGACCGGAGAGGGTGACACCGTTCGCCACCGCGGGACCGCGGTTGGTGACCGCCACGGTGAGCTTCACCCCGGCGCCGTTCGCGGCGAGCGTCTCGACCTGGTCGGCGGAGGCCTCCACGGTCAAGCCGGTGGCCGGCGTCGGCGCAGCGGGGGCGAGACCGGCGAGGACGGCCTGGCCGCGGGTGGCACCGGTCGTGTCGACGAGCTGGAGGAGCCCGCCCGCATCGTCGAGGCCGGCGTCGAGCGCACCGGCCACGAACGTGCCGGGGAACCGGTCGCCGGCCGAGGCCACCACGTTCGTGGGCACGACGAGCTCCCCGCGGGCCGCGAGGACCGTGCCGGGCGGCAAGGTGGCCGACCCGGCCCCCTGGAGCCGCCAGCCGCTGAGGTCCACCGCCTCGGTGGCCGAGGGGTTGCGCAGGCGCACGGCGTCGCGGGCCGCACCGCCTTCGCCGGTGTACCGGGCCGAGACGATGGCGATCGGTGCACCCGCGGTGGGCGCGGCGGGCACGTCGTCGGGGGTGCGGCGAGTGGTGAGCAGCTCCTTGGTGCGCTGCGAGATCACCCACTTCACGTCGGCGACGCCCTGGGCCTGCGTCTTGATCGTGCGGGGCCAGCGGACGACGTCAGCCGCCTGCTCGGCGGTGACCGCGGCCGCCATCGTGGTCAGTTGCTGGGCGAGCCTGCCGCTCGCGAGGTCCCGGTCGGCGAGCGTGCGCACCCGGCGCAGGTACATCTCGCTCAGCTCGGGGTCGGAGCGCAGCGCGCTCACGAGGTTGTCCGGCCCGAACGGGAACAGGCCCTCGACGTTGCGGAACGTCAGGTCGTAGTCCACGGGCACGATCCGCCACCGGCCGGTCGTGCCCTCGCGCAGCAGCTCGTAGTTGTGGACCGTGGTGTCCCAGTGCTGGACGATGGCGCCGACCGCCAGCGTCTCGATCAGGGCGGGCACGTCGAAGAGGTCCCGGAGACGGGCCATCCGCTCGGGTGTCGGGGCGGAGTCGATGGCCCGGAACAGCTCGTAGGCCCGGGTGAAGTCGGCGTCGTCGGGCGCCACCTTCTCGTAGCGAGCCGCGATCGCGGCGGCGTTTCCGTCGTCGACGAAGACCCCGACGATGTCCTCGGGCTCGTACTGCTCGTCGCCGGACCCGTCGTAGCCGTGGCGTTGCCGCCAGAGCTTGTCGTACTCCTCCGTGAAGTTGAACATGCCGAACGAGGCGCCGTTCTGCTCCACGTGGACCTTCGCCGTCTGGGCGATGAGCGGGTTGGTCTCGGCGTACACGGATGCCGCCAGCGGGGTCACGACCCCGGTCGGATCGTGGATGTCCCCGTCGAGCACGAACTCGTCGACCGGTGAGGTGAGGAACGGGGCCGTGAGCGGGCTGCCCTTGGGCATCTTGAACTTGAACGAGTACTTGGCCGCGAGCCGGGCGTGGCCGCTGACGCGCACCTCGGCCCCATCCCACACCTGGCCGCCGGCGGCGATCACGGCCGGGACGTAGGTGTTCTCCATCGGGTTCGCCCGCAGCTGCGCGTAGTCCGACGGCTTCACGTACCAGTCCACGACCGGGATCGTGGTGACGACCGCGGGCCGGTCCACGACCAGGCCGAAGCGGGGACGGGTCGAGCCGTCCGGCGGCAGGGCGGCGGTTCCCGAGGCGTTGGTGGCCAGAACCCGGTACCGGACCAGGGTGCCGGCCGGGACCCCCGGGACCGAGGCTCCCCACGTGCCGTCGCCGGCAGCGCCGTCGCCGTGCGCGCCGTCATCCGCCATGGCGGTGGTGGTCGGGGCAGCGAAGCCGACGGTCACCTCCAGGTCGACCGAGGTGGCGTTCTCGGCGACGGCCGTGAACGGCAGCGGCTGGTTGGCGGCTGCCGCACCCGGGGTCACCGCATCGATCGCCGGGCCGGGCCCCACGCCGTACTGGCTGTTGATCGCACCCGGGGTGGGAGCCGGGTCCGACGCACGCCAGGCGGCTGCGGGCGTGTTGTCACCGAGCGGATCGGCCAGTTCCAGCGACGGCCCGTCACCGTCGGGGGTCATCGGCCAGGGTGCGGAATCGGAGTAGGTCACGGTGTCGAGCACGGCCGGCGCGCTCGACGAGATGGTGACGGTCTCGCCGCTGTTCGACAGCGACCCGGAGTACTTGAGCGCCGGCACCGGCGCCCCAGGGAACGCGGCGGCGTAGGCCGGAAGGGACTCGGCCACGACGACGAACCCGCCCGCAGGGAGCGTCGTGGCGGCCGGGAAGCACCCGGTGATGCCCGCCGTGAAGCAGGCACCGCTCAGGTCGACCGGCTCATCGCCCGGATTGTGCAGCTCCAAGAACTCGTGGCCGTCCGTGACCGGGTGGTAGTGGATCTCGTTGATGACCACCTGGCCCGGTGCGGGCTCCGCTCCCGCCGGGGTCGCCGGCACCACGAACGGCGCACAGGCCATCGTCAAGCCCGCGACGATCAGAGATGCTCGCGCCGTCTTCATCCGGCGAGTCTCGCAGGTGCCGGATCAGAGAACCCCTTCGGGCGGCGATCGGTGGCGTCAGGAGGGGGCGGCGGCGATGTCGGAGCGGTGGTGCTCGCCGGGCCAGGCGAGGCGGTCGACCCCCTCGTACGCCTTCGACCGGGCGGCTGACGCGTCCGATCCGGTACCGACCACGTTCAGCACCCGGCCCCCAGCCGTCACCAGCCGGCCGTCGGCGTCGCGGCCGACTCCCGCGCCGAGCACGGTCACCCCGTCGAGGTCGCCGGCCGCGTCGACGCCCTCGATGACGTCGCCCGTCCGAGGAGCGACCGGGTAGCCCTCGCTGGCCGCCACCACCAGCACCGCCGTCTCGTCCGAGAACGTCGGCGCCGGGACCGTGGTCAGGTCACCATCGGCGGCGGCGGCCAGCAGGGCGGCCAGGTCCGACGTCATCCGGAGCAGGACCACCTGCGAGTCCGGGTCGCCGAAGCGGACGTTGTACTCGAGCAGCTTGGGGCCGTCGGTGGTGAGGATGAACCCGGCGTAGAGCACGCCGCGGAAGTCGATCCCCCGCCGGCGCAGCTCGGCGAGCGTCGGCTCGATGAAGCGCACGGCCACGTCGTCCTCGAAGCCGTCGGGCGCGAACGAGAGCGGCGACCACGCCCCCATGCCGCCGGTGTTCGGCCCGGCGTCGCCGTCGCCGACCCGCTTGAAGTCCTGGGCTGCGGGGAGGCAGACGGCGCGGGTGCCGTCGCAGACCGCGAAGACCGAGACCTCGGGACCGACGAGCCCCTCCTCGATCACGACCCGCTCACCAGCGGCACCGAACGACGCACCACCGAGCTTGGCCCGGGCATCGTTCACGGCCTCGTGGAGGGAGTCGGTCACCAGCACGCCCTTGCCGGCGGCCAGTCCGTCGGTCTTCACGACGTAGGGCGGGTCCATGGCGGCGAGGTAGTCGGCCGCCTGGTCCGGGTCGGCGAACGCCTGCCACCGCGCCGTGGGGACGCCGGCCTCCTCGAGGACCGTCTTCATGAACGCCTTCGAGCCCTCGAGCTCGGCACCGTCGGCGCCGGGCCCGAAGACCCGCACGCCCCCGGCGCGCAGGCGGTCGGCCAGACCGGCGACGAGCGGCTGCTCGGGTCCGACCACCACGAGGTCGACCGAGCCCTCGGCCACCAGGTCCTCGACCGGCGTGGCGACCGATCCCGGGATCAGCGGGTTGCCCGGCGTGACCACGACCTCCGCGGTCCGGGCGAGGGCGAGGGCCAGCGCGTGCTCGCGCCCTCCCGACCCGACGACGACGACCTTCATGTGCTCCCCCTGGGTTGGGTTGACCGGCCCGGGCGTCAGCCCTGCCGGTGGACGAACTGCTCACGGCCGGGGCCGACGCCGACGAGCGTGACCGGCACGCCCACCTGCTCCTCGAGGAACGCGAGGTAGGCCTCGGCCGCGGCGGGGAGCTGGTGGGTCTCGGTGATCTCGGAGAGGTCCGTGTGCCACCCCGGGAGCTCCTCGTAGATCGGCGTCGCGGCGTGGAGGTCGCTCTGGTGGTACGGCAGGTGGGTCACCCGCTCGCCGCGCACGTCGTAGGCCACGCAGACCTTCACCGTGTCGAGGACGTCGAGGATGTCGAGCTTGGTGATGGCCAGCTCCGACAGGGAGTTGAGCCGCACCGCCTGGCGCAGCATGACGGCGTCGAACCACCCCGGTCGGCGGCGCCGGCCGGAGTTGGTGCCGTACTCCCGACCCACGTTCACGAAGTGGTCGCCGAGGCGGATCTCCTCCTCGTCGGCCAGCGCCTGGTCCTTGCCGCCGACCGCCTCGCCTGAGATGGCCAGCTCGGTGGGGAACGGCCCGGTGCCGACGCGGGTGACGTAGGCCTTGGCGACGCCGATCACCCGGTCGATGTAGCGGGGCCCGACGCCGGCGCCGGTGCACACGCCCCCGGCGACCGGGTTCGAGGAGGTGACGAACGGATAGGTGCCGTGGTCGAGGTCGAGGAACGTCGCCTGGGCACCCTCGAAGAGCACCTGCTCGTCGCGCTCGAGCGCCTCGTGCACGAACGAGACGGTGTCGGCGATGTGGGGCTCGATGCGCGGCCGGCACACGTCGAGGTACTCGTCCGCGATCTCCTCGGGGTCCAGCGGCAGCTGGTTGAACACCTTGGCCAAGACGGCGTTCTTCTCCTTGGCCAGCACATCGAGCTTCTCGCGGAAGATCTTCGGGTCCAGCAGGTCCTGCACCCGGAGGCCGACCCGCGACGCCTTGTCGGCGTAGGCCGGGCCGATGCCCCGCTTGGTGGTGCCGAGCTTGGACTTGCCGAGGCGCCGCTCGGTGAGCCGGTCGATCTCCTGGTGGTACGGGAGGATCAGGTGGGCGTTGCCGCTCACCTTGAGGCGCGACGGATCGATACCCCGCGAGGTGAGCATGTCCATCTCGGCGATGAGCACCCGGGGGTCGACCACCACGCCGTTGCCGATGACGGGCGTGATGTGGTCGTAGAGGATCCCGGACGGGATGAGCTGCAGCGCGAAGGACTCGCCGTTGACGACCAGGGTGTGCCCTGCGTTGTGGCCGCCCTGGTAGCGGACGACGAGCTGCATCTCCTTGGCGACGAGGTCGGTGAACTTCCCCTTCCCCTCGTCACCCCACTGCGTACCGACCACAACGGTCGCTGGCACGGCCTTGCTCCTCACGACGGCGATTCAGACCGAGAGGGAACGCTACTGCCTCGCCGTCCCCCACTCCGCAGGCCTTCCCCCAACACCACCCGAAACCCAGCCGAACTTCGTAGGTGAGAGCGCCCATTCGGGCGACGGGACCGACGAAGTTCGAAGAGATGGGTTGTCAGCGATACGATTCCGATATATCGTGATTGCATCGTGATAGATCATCACGGCACACGAACGAAGGAACACACCATGTTCGAGAACGACACCCGCGGCCGCCGAGCGGCCCACCCCGACACCGACGGCTTCGGCCGCTTCGGTGGACCCAACTTCCGCGGCCG